>CAZZEB010000163.1:0-2507 GCA_964652495.1 uncultured Gammaproteobacteria bacterium | reverse complement strand
TATAAATTCTATAACGGTGATTTATCTGGAGTTAAATTACCAAAGATGAAGTTTGCACTTTATGAATGTACCAATCAGAATTCATGCAATAAAAAGTTAGAAGAATCTGAAGTTACACCACAGTTAGTAGAAACTAGCCAAAGCCAAGTTCGTTATAAAGGAACTTGGAAATTCACACCTAAAGAAAAACTAAAAGTTAATACCAACTATAAAATATATTTAGTCAGCACTCCTCGACGAATTCCATCTTCATGTAGTGAAAGTATCCAAGCCAGCAATTATGAACAGATCATGAGTTTAGCTGACAGCTTAATCCCAACCGCCCATGCTCAAGAAGAAACAACTTCAAATACTGATACTAACCCGCTACAACAAGTTATTAGTTGGTTCGCCGGCTTATTTGGTGACACTTCAAATCCAATACAAAATCCCCAGAACACACCAGACACCGATACAACTAAGGAAATTCAATTAACAACTCTCTCCCCAGCCACAGTAACCAATAAAGGCTGCTATGATTATCGCTTCATTATCAAACAATAATTCTAAAGGTGTTTTTTAAAAAAAGAATTTAATCTCCGAAATTAATTCCAATACCACGAGCCATTTTTACAACTTGTGAATCAGGTCCAACTTTCTTTAAAGAATCTACTGCTTCAGCTAAACTGGCTAATTGTATTTGATCACCAACAGAACAAACCATTTTACCCCAATCGCCATTTCGAACAGCTTCAAAAGCTGCAAAACCAAATTGTTGCGCCAATATACGGTCTTCGGCGTTTGGTGATCCACCTCTTTGCAAATGGCCTAAAACCATCACTTTTACGTCAAACTGATCGCCTGATCGTTGTTTAATCTTTTCAGCAACATGGTAAGCCACTCCACCTAATAAATTCTCTGCACCTGAGCGTTGTTCTTGAGTTGACTGTACTTCTCCGATCGCACTCGCACCTTCAGCTACTGCTATCACCGCATAATTCCGCTGCATAGAACGTCGTTGATTCAAAGTATTTAAAATTGAGTCATAACTAAATGGAATCTCTGGTATTAAAATAATATCCGCTCCACCAGCAATTCCACCAAAAAGAGTTAACCAACCAACATTACGACCCATGGTTTCGACTAAAAATACCCGATCGTGGCTAGAAGCTGTGGTATGAATTCTTGATAAACTCTCAGATATAATTTCAACTGCAGTACTAAAACCAAAAGTTCGATCAGTCGCTTTCAAATCGTTATCAATTGTCTTTGGCACACCCACAACATTTATTCCATTTTCTTGAAATTGCCATGCAGTTGATAACGAACCATCTCCTCCGATAACTACTAATCCATCCAAATTTAACCTCTGAATTGTTGCTTTGACTTGATCCAAAAGCTCCGGCTCAATTTGTCTTAATTGACCATCAGCCACTTTGGCTGCAAAATGACCATGATTTGTAGTTTGTAAAATTGTCCCACCTAAATGTGCAATACCTCGGATCGACTCGATCGTTAACTCCTGATAATCCCCCTCACCTAATAAACCCTCAAAACCTTTTTTAAAACCAATAAATTCATCCCCATTATTTAAACCAGCTCTAACCAATGAAGAAATGACCGCATTTAATCCCGGACAATCTCCTCCACCAGTTACCACTCCAATTCTTTTTGACATAAGCACTATTTTAACGCTTGTAGCTCCAAAATATCTAGTGCAGGCATTGCCCACGGGAATGACACCCAAGAGTATTCTAGAATCCCGAATCATGAATCTAATTTCTCTCTGTCTGGCCGCGAGCCGCTAGCTGCAAGCTGCTAGCTAAAAGCTGTCTGCTCCTAGCTTTTGCAGGCGGTAGACGGTCAGCGGTAGACCACTACTCCTCCTCCCCTTGCACTTCGTATAATCTTTGGTTAAGATAGCTAAGATGCTCATCCTAGGAATAGATCCTGGTATTGCCCGAGTCGGCTGGGGATTCGTTCATGTTGACCGTTCCACACATACCGCTCAAGAATATGGCTGCTTTGAAACCAAGGCCGGCCTTCCCCCGGAGATCCGAATTCAACAAATCCATCAATTTTTAACTGAAATAATTCAAAAAGAAAAACCAACAATTATTGCCTTAGAACAAGTATTCTTTGCTGCCAATACCACCACAGCTCTTTCTGTCAGCCAAGCCCGCGGAGCAATTATGCTAACAGCATCTCAAGCAAATGTTCCTATTGCTTCATATACTCCACTTCAGGTAAAACAAACTATTACTGGTTACGGTCGGGCTGACAAAAATCAGGTTCAACAAATGATAAAAACTTTGCTTAAACTACCTACTATTCCTAAACCCGATGATACAGCGGATGCATTAGCAATTGCGTTAACTCATGCATACAGTTTTAAAATGGCTAATTACTCCCTAGCTTCTAAAACAGGATCTAACGTAAAATACCCTAGGCGTTAACTATGATCGGATATTTAACTGGTAAAGTAAAAATAAATAATAATTTCATTTTTAATCTACGTATTTAAACTT
>CAZZEB010000162.1:0-2511 GCA_964652495.1 uncultured Gammaproteobacteria bacterium | reverse complement strand
ATGGTTCACAAAGTATCGCCAAACTATATGAATTACAAGCAATTGCCGAAGCTATTCAAGATCAAAAAAATAATTGGACCAGCTTTTTACAAGTAGAAAAAATTAACTAAAATTTATTGTATTTTGTAGCTACACCCTTAGCTTTTTCTACTGGATATTTTTTCGCATTTTTTTCAATTTTCTTATGCGCTTCAGCTACCACATCAATCTCCAATGCTATTCCCAATTGAATCGTATACAACAAAACATCAGCTAATTCCTCTTTCAAACCTGCTATATCTTCATCTGTCAGCGAGTTGTCTAATTTCCATTGGAATTTCTCTAACACCTCAGCCGATTCCAAAACTAGTGATGTTGCCAAATTTCTAGGAGTATGAAATTTGCCCCAATCACGCTCATGATTAAACTTGATAACTTTTGCTTTCAACTCATCCATAACTGTTTTATACCATAATCTATCATTCAAACAAAGCTGTGATATACTAGTCTCGTCAATGGATATTCCAACTAAAATTTTTAAATCTTACGACATCCGCGGCATCTATCCTTCTGAGCTGAATGAGGAAAATATTAGTTTTATTGCTAAAGCTTTTTACAAATTTGTTCAACAAACAAAACAACACTCCAATCAATTAACAGTTATCCTAGGGCGAGATATGCGGATATCTTCCCCTTCACTACACCAAAAAACTGTTCAAGCTTTTTTAGAGATCGGTGCCAAAGTTATTGATATCGGCATCGTTTCAACTCCAACTGTCTATTTCGCCACAAATCACTTACATGCTGATGCTGGCTTTCAAATCAGTGCTTCTCACAATCCAAAAGAATATAACGGTGTCAAAATGGTTATCAGCCAAGATACTGGCTTAATAAAAATTGGTAAAAGCACAGGCATGGATCAGATTCGGGATTTAACACTGGAATTGTCACAATCTCCGGTTGAATCAGCAGCTACTGGTAGTATCGAAGAATACGACACCACCAAGCTACTAGATCAAGAAATTGATAATGCTCTCAAAATTGTCGGTAATCCAGAAGTCAAATCATTTAAAATTGCTATTGATCCGGCTAATGCGATGGGAATTAGTTATTTAAATGAACTATTTAATAAAATCCCAGCTGAATTAGTCAAACTTAATTTCGAGTTGGATGGCACTTTCCCTTCTCACCAAGCTGATCCACTTCAACCTCAAAATATGGTGCAACTACAACAATCAGTTACTGAATCTGGTGCTGATTTAGGGATCGCTACAGACGGAGATGGTGATCGATGTTTCTTCGTTGATGAAACAGGCAAAACTATTCCCCCATCACACATTACAGCTTTAGTTGCCCGTGAATTACTTAAAAAACACCCAGGTGAAAAAGTTTTATTTGATGTCAGATATACATTGACTCCGCAAACTATCATCAAAGAATTTGGTGGCACCCCAGTACTCACCAAAGTTGGCCATGCTTTTATAACTGAAAAATTAAACAAAGAAGGTGGTATTTTTGGTGGCGAATCTTCAGGTCATTATTTCTTCCGAGACACCGGAAATGCTGAATCACAATTACCAATTATCCTGACAGTCTTAACAGTGCTTAGCCAAGAATCTAAAAAATTCTCTGAAATTATCGCAGAGATCAGTCGAAGTTTTGAATCCGGTGAGATTAACTTCCATGTCGAAGATAAAGATGCAGTTATTAACGAAATAAAAGCTCATTATCCAGATGCCGATTTACTCGAGATTGATGGTGTAGCTATCTCTTATCCTGATCGCCGAATTAGCTTACGGTCTTCAAACACTGAACCACTACTTCGGTTAAATGTCGAAGCTTTAGATAAAGATCAAATGGAAAAATTAAGAGACGAAGTTATCGAATTAATCAAACCTCATGGCGAAATCGCCAATCACTAAAGATCCCAACCCTTAGATTTATATTCCTTTACTACTCTGTGAGTATTAAAATGCCCACCCAAACTAATTGCGTGTTTCATTCTCTTCAACCATTCAGTTCGATGATCATGATATAGCGGAATTATGACATTCTCTAATTTCTCATATAAATCATCGGCATCTTTAGCATCGTCATTATTTGGTGTCAAAGATGGATCATTTGGACCAATTGAAAAACCAGCTTCTGGATTCATCTGATTAGCTTCAATCCACCAACCATCTTGAACTGAAAAGTTTAATACTCCATTCATTGCTGCTTTCATTCCACTCGTTCCCGATGCTTCCAGTGGCCGTCGAGGGGTATTCAGCCAAACATCTGATCCGCCAACCAAAAGTCGAGCGATTCGTGGTGAATAATTTTCTAAAAATACAACTTTCAAAATCGTTCTCAGTTTTTTAGAGATTTTAACAATTTCCCGCACAAATCCCTGTGAAACAGCATCATTAGGATGAGATTTACCACACTGAATAATCTGAATCTTCCCCACACCCATTCTAATAAAACGTTCTAAATCTGAGTACAAAAGTAATGGTCTTTTATAAGCTACTGGTCTTCGAGCTAATGATATGG
>CAZZEB010000161.1:1846-2572 GCA_964652495.1 uncultured Gammaproteobacteria bacterium | reverse complement strand
TGACGATTACCTGATAGGAGTCGGCATCGTCAAAAAGACAGACAACAGTTTCATTTTATTTAGCCAGTTGTTAGCTGACTATATAAATAGTAGTTTACCAACCAAAATGTCTAGTAAAGAGCAAAAGTTATTTCGCCTGCTAAAAGACAATATGAACAAAGTTGTTTCTTCAGAAAAAATATTTTCTACAGTGTGGGCAGATGAACCAGCTGCCGCCAGTGATTGGGCATTAAGCTCCCTATTATATCGACTGCGTAAACATCAGACACTTCAACAGCAAGGACTAATTATCGAAAGTTATAAAAAAACCGGCTATCTGATGACTAAGATCTAGTCTGGATAGTAAGCTAGCAACCAAAAGGAGCACATAGGGGAAGGTCTACAGCTAACCGTCTACCGCCAGCAGTTGAAGTTGGAAGTCATTCGACCATCTATCGCAAAAATTACACACAATAAGTATATTCTGGATTCATACTGCTCTGGCTGCAAGCTTCTAGCTAATAGCTGCCAGCTCCTAACCCTACACCCTAATATTCCACCCCCTAGACGCACCGATCGAAATAGTTTTTAATTAATTTAGTGATCAAAACCAATCAATCAGGAGTTATCCACTTATTATCTATCTTACTGTTAGTAATACTAATTGCAGGAATCGCTATTGGTGCCTATTTAGTTCAGCGACAACAACTATTTTCCAGTAAAGCTGCTGGTAGTGGTAACCGCCAT
>CAZZEB010000161.1:0-1836 GCA_964652495.1 uncultured Gammaproteobacteria bacterium | reverse complement strand
CAAATTTATACTGATTTTGATCTAGCCAGTGGCTGGTCAAATCAATCAATCGATACTCAAGTGGATTTTAAATCAACGATTGCCAATCCGATTGATAAAAGCCAAACCGTTGCGGACATTAAATTAGGGTCACCCAATTCGAAATTAATTTTTCGTTATGACAAAGCGCTAAATTCTCAAATCTATCAGCAAATCGAATTTCAACTCAAAAGCACCCCAAATACTGCTAAAATCATGATTTTTCTTTATGTAAACGATACAGCAACCTTACCTATAGATATCACTAAATTTACCTCAAGTCCTGACAATGCTGACTGGAAACGTTATAAAATCCCCTTATCTGAATTTAAGTTGGATAGACCAGATATTAATGGATTCGGCTTGATTAGCCTTAATAATAGTTTAACTGAACTTAATCTAGATAATCTTCAACTATCTAGTGACATTAATATAGATATCCATCTCGAAGCTGAAGATGCCGAAATTATTGGCGGTTTTTCTAAAGTGATTGATAATACTGCTTCAGGTAATAGTTTCCTTCAAACTGAAGCTCCACCTAGTAGACCTACAGAATCACCAACACCTCAACCATCGGCTTCCTCAAACCCACCAGCCACACCGGTTAGCACTAATGGCGGCAGTTTACTAAAAGTCTTTGCAGGTGGAAAACCAGGTGGGGGTGTTTATCCGAATCTTCAAGTTTTAGTTGATCAAAAAGTAGTTAAAACATTTAATAGTGTTCAAGGGGATCCAATCGGGAGCCGCAAATTAGAAGAATTAGTAGTTCAGCTACCTGAGAAGACCTCGATTGAAAAGATTCGGATCGCCTATCCAAATGATTACTATGAATACGGAAAAGAAGACCGCAATCTTTTCGTTGATCGAGTCGAATTAGATGGAAAAGTTTATCAAACTGAAGATTCAACTACTTATTCAGTCGGCTCATGGGTAAGGGCTGATGGCTGTACACCTGGCTATAAAAGAACTGAGTGGCTTCACTGTCAGGGGTATTTCCAGTTCGGCAAACCTCAAACAGGCATTTTAGATCCATTAATTCCTGAAGTTAAAGCTCAAGATCCAGCAAGTTGTAGTGTTAATTTAGATCGTTTACCACCAGCAACCATTCAAGAAGTTTACGTTAATCAAACAGGACAATATACTTTGTGGGCTAGATTAAAAGCCAATCAAAATGCCAATTCTTTCTGGATCCAAATTGATGATCAATGTCCAATCAAAATCGGCGATAATGACTCGATTTCTTCCACAGAATGGCAATGGGTTAATTATCAAAATGGCGATAGCAAACAAATAAATAAATTCCAATTATTTACATCTCAAATTCATCAAGTAAAAATCTACCCCAGTGAAACTGGTTCTAAATTAGATAAAGTAATCTTACTTCCTGAATCTCTAACCTGTACGCCAGAGGGTATTGGTGATAATTGTTTCAAAACTACCGCTGATTTATTTAATGGCAACCAAACCACGTTAATTATTCATTACAAAGATAATCCCGATTTCGGCGAAGCTGAAGCAACTAAAACTGCTGAATTAATTGGTGGAGCCAATTTATTAGGTCTCCAACTCCCAAATAACGAAGTTAAAGTTATTAACACTATGGATGATTTAAATATGCAAATTGTTCAAGTTCCTAATGAAACAGCAACTAAGTATATTGAATTATTTGAAAATTCTGACAAAGTTGAAACCGCAAGTATGGATCAAGATATCGTCACGTTGATGCCTGATCCAAACGAAGGTGATATTACAATCGCGCCAATGCCTGAAGCCAATGAAGATCGTATACCTGGTAGGCAAACGCTTGGGAAACTTGAT
>CAZZEB010000160.1:0-2599 GCA_964652495.1 uncultured Gammaproteobacteria bacterium | reverse complement strand
ATAGTAATGACTTATAACGGATCTAATGCAAAACTATATATAAATGGTAGTTTAATAGCAACGGGCGGAGCAACAAGTGGCGCCATTACTATTTCTAGCACTCCTTTTGAAATTGGTAGATGGGCAAGCGTTACAGAATATGTAAACGGTCTCATTGACGAATCAAGAGTATCAACGGTTGCAAGAAGTGCGGCATGGTTAGCAGTTTCATATAAACAAGGCATTGATACTTTTAATACATATTTAGCAACTGAAAATTACTATCAAACTTCTGCCACCCTCACCTCCAACATCTTTGATGCAAGTACGGGTCATGACTGGGGAATTGTGTCCTATGGTACAACTACTCCCGCAGGCACTACTGTCTCTGTCAAGGTACGATCTAGTAATGCAAGTGATATGACCGGAGCAACTGCCTTTGCGTCTTGTACTGCAGTTTCCTCGGGAGCACTGGCCAGTACCGGTGGATGTGTGACTAATAATCATCGATATGTGCAGTACGAAGTCACGCTGGCAGGAGATGGATCGGCAACACCAACATTTTTAGATATTACCATCAACATGACTCCTTCAGACACCACGGTTCCGGTGGCAAACGCCTCATCCTTGTCGATGCTTAATTCAGCTTTGGGTAGAACTATTTCTTCCAATGGGTGGATTAATGGAACTGGGCCGTATTTCTCTTGGACAGCTGGAGCAGATAATGAGGGTGGGTCGGGCCTGAAAGGTTACTGTCTGTACCTGGGAACAGATAGTGCAGGTAATCCAGCAACTAGTAAAGGTCTACTAGGGACATCGCCTGTGGATACTACTGGATCTACTTGTCAATTTATTGTCTCTGGAACCTCAATTGATTTGGCAACATCTGGATATCTGGGTACAGCTCTGACTTCTTCTACTTCTTCTTACTACTTTAATGTAAAAGCTATTGATTTGGGAAACAATGTATTTAGTGGAGCAAGTTCCCAATTTCAATTTAGATTTGATAATACCGCTCCGACTAATGTGTCTTACACTGCTTGTGCATCGGGTAATTTTTCTAATGTAGCAGATATGACTTTTTCCTGGCCCACAGCTGGTGGCTCAGCATCTTCAGATGATCACTCTGGCCTACTAGGTTGGCAATACCAAATCAATTCTTCTTCTGGAACTTGGATGGGAACGACGACATCTCCTGAGCTAAGTCTGAGCTACATACCAACTAGTGATTCAAGTTACGTTTTAACTTCTGGACAAGATGGTGATTCGATTAATTCAGGATCTAACATCGTCTACTATCGCAGCGTAGATACGGCAGGTAACACCTCCTTGGCAGCTACTTATCGAACTTGTAGTTTGTCCTACGGTGGAGCTGCACCTGCCTTTGGTGGAGACGCTACTGTAACTATTACACCAGATACTTCTACTTCTAATTCCTATGCTCTGTCTTATCCTACAGCCACCGCTTCTGGATCTAATACGGTGGCTCACTACTACTACATGATTAATACTTCACCACCTGCTTTACTAACTACTTTACAAGGTAATCCTTCTACTTACATTGATAACGGAACTAGTGTGAGTGTGGCAACAGCAGCTTTGCCTAATATTAACAAAGGGACTAACACCATTTACGTAGTAGCTATAGATAATGCAGCTACACCTAACTATTCACCTAGTAACTCAATCTCGGGCACCTTTACTTTAACCTCCACAGACCCGGATAACGTAGCTAATCTAGTGTCGTCAGATTCTTCGATTAAGTCACAATCTAATTGGAATGTAACTCTAACTTGGACCGCACCAGTGTACCAAGGAGCTGGGAACTTGAATTATGATGTGTATAGATCAAGTAATGGAACAAGTTATGCTAAGGTAGGAACTACTACCGGACTATCCTATGTAGACAACACTCCCCTTTCAGCTAAGTACTACTACAAGATTTACACCGTAGATGGAGCCGAGGCTAGTTCTTCTGGAACAAACGCAGTATCCATTACTCCAACTGGAAAGTGGACGACTGCACCAAGTCTTCAATCTGGTCCGACCGTGTCTGGGATAACCACCAAGAAAGCAACTATAGCCTGGTCCACAGATCGATCTTCGGATTCTAAAGTTTCCTATGGAACAGGTTCTGGATCCTACTTTACAGAAGAACCATCTAATTCCTCCCAAGTGACTAGTCATACAATTAGTCTGACTAATTTAAATCCAGGAACAACCTATTACTACAAAGTTAAGTGGACTGACGAAGATGGAAACACAGGAACCAGTGAGGAGAAGACCTTTAGTACAGAGGCGGCACCAACTGTTAAAGATGTTGCGGCAAAAAATATTAGTTTAAACTCGGCAATTGTTCAATTTACTAGTACGGGAGCTTCGAAAATTAAAATTTATTACGGCAAAACTACCAGCTTTGGTAGCTTAAAAGAGGTTTCTACTTCTACATCGGAAACTATTTATACTGCAGAGCTTGTGGGGTTGGAAGATGGTTTGAAGTATTACTACAAACTTAACATGGTAGATACGGAAAATAGTGAGTACGAGGGAACAATACTGGACTTGACTACCCTCCCCCGTCCACGTATAACTAATGTACGCATCCAAGAGGTTAGAGGTA
>CAZZEB010000159.1:0-2623 GCA_964652495.1 uncultured Gammaproteobacteria bacterium | reverse complement strand
GATTGAACAAACAACCAATTTCAAGATCACAGATCACTCTCTCGAATTCTTCGGCTATTGCTCCAACTGTCATTAACGCAATTCATACTTGACAGATATTTTTTTTGGGTATATATTATTGCAACTTAGTTGCATATGATAAATAAAAATAAAGAACTAAATTTACAAACATATTGTGGGCCAAATGCTATAAAAGAATACTTAAATCCTCAATATCATTTAACCCCCTTAGTCGAGATCCCCATAGAATTAAATCCCTTTAGATCATACGGTGTTCGGATCTTTGCCAAATTAATGAGCATGCTTCCACTAGCAAACGTCAAATCAATTCCAGCTTTTAATATGTTAGAACAACTAGATAAAAACCATCAATTAGATACAATATCGCAGTTAATTGAAAATTCATCTGGGAATACAGTTTCTTCTTTAGGGATTATTGGCAAAGCATTTGGAATACCACATACTGCAACTATTATTTCTGATGAAACATCCACATCCAAAGTTCAGCTGATTAGATTTTTCGGTACAGAAATAACTGTAAATACAGAACCACAATGTCCAGATCCAAATGACCCCAACGCTGGAATAATTAAAGCCAAACTACAAGGGCAACAACCTGGTTGGTTAAACCCTGGTCAATATGAAAACCCAGATAATCCAGAATCACATACTTTAATTACTGGTCCTCAAATATGGCAACAGCTAAATGGAGACCTCAGCATTTTCGCTGCAGGATTAGGGACTACAGGAACTATGTTTGGTACCGCAAGATATCTAAAACAAAAAGACCCCAATACTAAAACAGTTGGCGTAACTAGACTACCCTATGATTCTGTTTCTGGAGTTCGTACTTCTAATTTACTAACAGAAATAAAATTCCCATGGAGATCTCTGGTCGATCACATGGAAGAGATTGGCACTGCTGATTCATATGCAAAAAGTTTACAACTCGCGCGACACGGTTTATTAGCGGGTCCAAGCTCCGGACTTGCTCTCTCCGGATTATTAAAATATCTTGAGATGCTACAACAAACTAATCAGTTAGATAAACTGCGAAATAAATCTGGCGAAATTAATGCTGTCTTTATTTGTCCAGATAGCCCACTACCTTATATATCAGAATACTTTAAGTATTTAGACGAAAGTTATTTCCCTCCAATTAAAAACAAAGATCTGTTAAAAGACGCCGCTGCCAACCCAATTCCTACAGATTTAGGGGACTTAGTCGAATTAGTCGAACCAGTACTTTTACCAAATAATGCTTACAATCGTTTATATCCTTACTCCGTAAATGATCTGAAAAGAATGATTAGTCATAATCAAGAAATTAAACTACATGAAAATATTCAAATCATTGATGTCCGATCAACAGCAGAATACGAACTTGCTCATCTACCTAAATCAATAAATATTCCTCATATAGATTTTATACGTAATGTTGGTCATATCTCTGATAGCTTTCACGATCAACAAATTATTACTGTGTGTCAGTGGGGAATAAAATCTACCCTTGATGCAGAGGTATTAAGATCACTTGGTCTAACAAGCTTTGGTATTTCAGGCGGGATATCTAAATGGCAAGAAAATAATCTTCCATTACTAAAACCACAAACATGTTCAATTAAATATGACTAAACGCATTAATAACTATCAATTAAATCAGTCTGCTTATAATAAAATACCCGCAGATTATTATCATAAAAACTGGGGTAACAGCTGGCAAGAGGATATAGTTTTGATTGATAAATTTATTAACTTATTATCAGGTGATAAAGTTGCTGATATTGGTGCCGGAACAGGTGGTGTAATCAAGTATTTTTACGAGAATAAACTAAAGCCAACATACGTCGACTTCTCTGATAGCTTTATTAATTATGTAAATAAAAATTTAGATAGTATAGAAATCATAAAAGCTGACATGAGAGATCTTCCCTTTAGCGACCAAATCTTTGATGGAGTATTTACTAGATATTGTTTACAACATTTACTTATTTCAGATTACACTAAAGCAATTAAAGAACTTATTCGTATTACTAAATCCAATGGTTATATATTTTTATGCACCCATGTCAGAGATACTAGCGATTCTAAAAGAATTACTTTTCATTGGCCTAACCAAAACGTAAAATCTCAAAAAAACTTAATCACCATCAATCATTTATTAGAAGTTGTGTCAAAACTTGATTTAGAACTGATCGATCAAAAGATTCATTACAAAAATAAAAAAGTTAACGGAATATCATTAATCTTACATAGAATTTAACAGAGTTACATTTGCCAAATTGGCTTATTTTTTGTATATTCATGATAGATATTATGGCAACCGAAGATAATACCCCTGATAAACAAATAACTTCAACAAACAATCGCTGGATCGCTGGCGGATTAATTGCCGTGGGAACAATTCTTTTACTTCATAATTTAAATATCTTTCCGTGGACTATCTGGCTCGAGCTTCTAAAACTATGGCCTTTAGTCCTCATTTTAATTGGACTAAAGCTAATTCTTAAGGATTCAAAAAACAAAACTTTTATACTTCAAATTGTCTTAATCTCTATAATCACAGTTTCCGTACTATTAGTACTTACTCAAGCTAATCATCAGTTCTTCGATAAAATTAATC
>CAZZEB010000158.1:0-2630 GCA_964652495.1 uncultured Gammaproteobacteria bacterium | reverse complement strand
GAATTGAGCTATTGGCAAATATCTCTAAAGATATTTACGATTACTTTAGTCAACTCTGATTGACACTAGTTAAATATTAGTCAACTCTCTAGCACAAATAATTAAAACATTGTAGAATAATTCAGTCCGTTGAGTCTAAATCCGGGCTCTTAGCTCATTTGGTAGAGCGCTTCCATGGCATGGAAGAGGTGAGGGGTTCGAGCCCCCTAGAGTCCACAGTAAAAGGTAGAGCGGTCCGATATTGCATCGGACAGGTGAGGGGTTCGAGCCCCCTAGAGTCCACAGTAATTAAATCGATTCTAACATCCCGATAACTTTGCATTCTTTTTCACTCAATAATCTGTGTCTAAAAGTTTTTTTCTTTGATGAATAATTAGAGATAGTTATTCCTTTGGTATAACAAGAGAGGATGACAGGATGGATATAATATTTTCGACATGTGGCGGGACGGTTTCGTAGCTGAGCCGAAACTTCCCTAACTGTTTCTATTAAAATCTTCTTAGTATTTGTATCGTTGAGAGTTTTTTCGGCTTGATCTAGTAATTCAGCTGCTAGGTTTGTCCCAGCCCAAGTTCTAAAATCTTTAGCAGTAATATCTTGACCAGTTACTTCTGATAAATACAAATTAACGTCTTCAGAAGTAATAGTCTCAATTTCTCCCTGACTATTTCTGTATTCAAATAAGTCTTGACCCGGTAAATCATGACATTTACGGATAATTTGGGCTACGCGACGATGTTTGATGCTGACTGTATGATACACACCACTTTTGCCTTTAAACTCAAATTTAACTTGATTGCCACGAATACTGGTATGCTTTCGACGTAAAGTTGTCAGACCATAAGATTGATTCTCTTTGGCATATTCTTGATTCCCAACTCTGATTAATGTTTTTTCTAAAAGCCAAACAATTGTTGCAATAACCTTTTCTCTAGGAAGGCCTCTGGCTTTAATATCTTTGGCAACTCTACGCCTTAAAACAGGCAATAGTTGACCAAATAAGATCATTCTTGAGTATTTTTCCGACTGAGACTTTTGATTCCATTTTGAGTGATACCGATACTGCTTTTTGCCCTTTAAATCTCTTCCCGTTGCTTGTAAATATCCTAAAGGATTTGGACAAATCCAAACACTGTTCCAAGAGGGGGGGATTGCTAAAGCATTAATTCTGGCTACTATCTCATGATCACTAATTAACTTTTCATCAAGATCATAATAATTAAAGTGATTAGCGTTTTTCTTTCTAGTATATCCAGGTCTACTATCAGTCGAATAACGCAGAGGAGTGCCTTGTAAATCTACAGCTGTTACATTCGACATAACAATAGATTAACATAATATTTAATATAAGTATTACTTAGAAATATTAGAGGAAAGTTAAATTTAAACTATCGAGTAGGAGCTGCAGCTGGAGTAGCTTCGATTGCTTGATTAGGTAAGTCTAAAACTTGTGGTAAATTTTGTTGTTGTAAAGCACCAGATTGAGAAGCTGTTGTTGGCTTAAATTGTGATTGGTTTGCGCTTGATGTTGCAATTCGAGCTTTCAAATCAGCTAAGTACTCAGAAGCTAATCGGTAGTCTGGATTATTAGTATCTCGTTGTAATAATGTAACTACTTGTTGTGCAGTTTGTTCAGCTGCAGCTAAGTCGCCTTTTTCTCGCAAAGCGATAGATAAATTGTAATATGCGTTAGCTAAATCAGGCTTTAAGTTAACTGCATCAGAGAAGAATCGGATAGCTAAATCATAATTTCGTGCTGAGTAGTAAATTCCACCAACATTTAATCTCAAGATTGGATTTAATGGATCTAATTGAATAGCTCGACCATAAGCGTTCAATGAGAAAGCTAAGGCATTATCAGCAACACCAGAGATCTGTCGGTAGATAGAGGCCAATATTTCCCAATTGCCTGGATTTCGTGGGTTCAAAACAGTTGAGATTTGACCCTCTCGGATTGATTGGCTTAATAATTGTTGGATGTTTAATCTGTCTTGGTCAGTTAATGAACCGGTTGGTGAAGCTTCAGATGGACCTTTTTGGATTGCGATAGCATTAGCTAAAGCAAAGTTAGTTAAAGCTAAGTCTGTTCGGTAAGTATCGATGTATGGATTGCCGAACTTTTGTGGGTCTACAGCTGCTACTAAATTATTGTATGAGTCTAAAGCTCGAGTAGAGGCTGTGTTTAAAGCCATTCTGTGTCGAGTGTCAGCATAAGCAATGTTAGCAAATTGGTATAAGACCACACCTGCAACGATCAAGATAGGGATGAATAAAATGATTGGCAAAATATCGCCAACAACTGAGTTTGGATCATGTGACTTTGATGCTCTGATACCAAAGGTTAATTCTTCAACTTTACCACTGATTGATTTATGTGTAGCCATTAACATTGCCAAGATAGCGACTAAAGCAACCATCACAACTGCTGTAGTTACATGAGTTAATAAGATAACTACACCAGCGATTGCACTAATAGCTAAGCTTAATGATAAATCGTTATCTTTTACGTTTAAGCCCTTCCATGAGAAGCTTAAGACTACAATAGTTAAAAAGATCAAAGATAGAGTTCCAAATAGACCTAATGTTCCTAGTGTTTGTAAGTATTCGTTGTATGCACTATCAAATCGAAT
>CAZZEB010000157.1:0-2690 GCA_964652495.1 uncultured Gammaproteobacteria bacterium | reverse complement strand
CTGATAGTTCATTACCAGCTTTAATAGCCCGACGACATGCTAAAAAAGTAATTAATCTTTCTGTTTGAGCGTCTTGATCTTTGATGGTCTGATCACTAATTTCAGAGATTAAATCCGGAATCAGAGATTCTAAATTATAATCTTGATAAATTAATGGAACTTCGGTTAGACGATAATTATTTGGTCCGAATAGTTCAAAATAAAATCTTAAATCTTCTAATTTTTGAAGATTATCTTTTAATGTTTGTTGCTGAAGATAATTAAGTTGTATCGATAATGGTTGATCTAATTTAAATGTTTGATTTTTCGATTGACTAAAAAGCTCTATAAATTGTTGATATAAAATCCGTTCATGGGCGGCGTGTTGGTCAATAATCTCTAATCCATTTTTAGTGGGATTAATGATAAACAATGACTGATACTGGTATGGTTCAGAGGCCTTTTCTGATTTTAATTCAGGTAATTCCCAGGGTAATTCTTGATCTTTTAAATATAGGGCAGCATAAGAATCTAGTTGATTGGGATCTTGGAAATACTTTGATAACAGCGAGTTTTGAGCTGGTTGAGAATCGGCTAAAGTTTTTTCGATAATGTAATCAAATTGTCTGTATAACTCTTCGGCATTGGCTAAGCCAACTTGTTCTTTTCGTGGATGAATATTTACATCGACTAAATGATAAGGGATTTCAATATCAATCCAAAAACTTGGTAAATGAGTTTTCGGAATCAAGGTGCGGAAATGGTGATTAATAATTTGACTAATTCGACGATCATTAATTGGCCGATGATTGATGTATAAAAATTGTTGCTGCGGGTTTTTAGTTGCAAATTGGGGATGTCCTAAATATCCAGTAAGTTTTAAATAACTGGTTTGTTCGGTAACTGGTAATAACTGTTGAAATTGATCTTGGAAGAAATGTTTAAGTCGTTGCTCTAATGTTTGAGCTGGCCAGTGGAAAATAATTTTGCGGTTATGTTTTAAACTAAAACTTACTTGAGGATGGGATAGCGCTAAACTGACTACTTGGTTTAATAATAGCCGAAATTCGCCGGCTGGCGATTTTAAAAACTTCAGTCGGGCGGGGAGATGATGAAATAAATTATGAACTGTAACTTGAGTTCCAACAGGCATACCAATTGGCGTTGACTCTGTTTGAGATGAAGATAGCTGATACCCACTAGAAGCATCTTGAACTCGACTCGAAATTATTAAATCTCCGGCAGCCGCCATACTAGCTAAAGCTTCACCGCGATATCCGAAACTGATGATAGCGCTGAGATCACTATCTATTTGAAGTTTGCTAGTGGTGTGATTTTGGATGGAGAGAACTAGTTCTTCAGCAGTCATACCATGACCATTATCAACAATGGTAATTTCTTCTAAACCAGCTTTACGAATGGTGATATCAATTTGTGTTGCTCCAGCATCTAATGAATTATCAATTAATTCTTTGACAGCATAAGCGGGGCGTTCGATGATCTCTCCAGCAGCGATTTTAGCAATTAAAGAATTTGGTAGTCGATGAATTTTAGACATGTGCTGAAGTTAATTTACTTTAACTGGGGTAGTTTGAGCAAATTGTAGTTTATCTTTTAACTCTGCTAATTTATTTAAGGCCTCAATTGGGGTGCATCGGTGAAGATCAAGATTAAGAATCTCGCGACGAATTAACTGATCGACTATTTCTTGTTGTGTTAGATCGGTTTGATTTTGGGTAGTTACTGCGGTAGTTTTTTGTTCAAGCTCTGCTAAAAGTTGATCAGCTCTATCGATAACTGACTTGGGTAAACCAGCTAATCGAGCAACAGCTACTCCAAAACTATGAGAAGCACCACCAGCAACTAAACTATGAAGAAAAACTGGTTGACCAGAACTATTATCGACTGACATTTGGTAATTTATTATTGATTCGGGAAATTGGGATTCTAAGTCTTGTAGCTCATGATAATGAGTGGCAAATAAGGTTAGAGGAGATGGTTGGAAGTGATTAATTAGATGTTCAATGACTGACCAAGCAATACTTAAACCGTCATAAGTGCTCGTTCCACGGCCGATTTCATCTAAAATAATTAAACTGTTGGGGCTAGATTGATGCAGAATATTGGCGGTTTCCACCATTTCAACCATAAAAGTAGATAAATTAGAGGTAATGACATCAGAAGCGCCACTACGGACAAAGATCCGATCAACAATCGGTAATTTAGCATCAGCAGCTGGGACAAAGCAGCCGATTTGATTCATTAGAGTGATTAGGGCAATTTGACGAATGTAAACAGATTTACCAGCCATATTAGGGCCAGTTAACAGCATGATTTGCGGCTGATTACCACCAAGTTGTAACTGATTAGGGACAAAATTGGTTTGGCTAATTAATTGCTCGACTACGGGGTGACGTCCTGCATTAATCTGGATAGAGTTATCGTTTACAATTTCGGGTTGGATATAGTGTCGCTCTATCGCTAATGTCGCAAAGTTAGCTAAACAATCGAGTATGGCGACGGAGAAGGCTGCCTGCTGAATCAAGCGGGTTTGTTTTAAAACTTCAGATAACGTTTGCTGATAAATTTCAAATTCTAATTGATTTATTTGTTGTTCAGCACCCAAAATAATTTGTTCGTGATGTTTTAATTCTGGTGTAATAAATCTTTCAGCATTAACCAAAGTTTGTTGTCGATGATAGTGATCTGGA
>CAZZEB010000156.1:0-2695 GCA_964652495.1 uncultured Gammaproteobacteria bacterium | reverse complement strand
ACCGCTGACAACAGTTCGATTCTGTTAAGGGGCTACATTTTTTTACTTCTTGTCATACTTTTTTTCTTCGCTATAATACAAGGGATTATTTACTGCATGATAAGTAAATCTATTTTAGAAAATTTATATTCTAACGGCCTCTCTATGACTGATATTGCAAAAAAAATGTCTGTGTCGGAGAATCAAGTTGTTTATTGGATGAATCAATATAAAATTCCAAGAAGAGATCGAAGCCAAGCATCTTATTTAAAATCTAATCCTAAGGGAGATCCTTTTAAAATATCTCTTTTAGACTCTAATGAAAAATTAGCATTATTCTCAGTTGGAATTGGACTATTTCTTGGGGAAGGAACTAAAAAAACGGATCACTCTGTTTGCTTTACAAATTCAGATCCTAAAATAATTAAACTATATTTAAGATTTATTAGAGAGATCTGCGGTGTTAAAGAGTTTAAGATAAGAGCTTGGTTGAATATTTTTGATGATTCGAAATTAGAAAAAGCACTAACTTACTGGAGTAATATTACAAACATTCAGCAAGAAAGATTTTATAAAACGACAGTTAGAAGAAGAAAAGTTGGTACCTATAAAAATAAAAATCTGTACGGTACAATAACTATCTTAGTGGGGAATAAGAAGCTACTACATATTATAAATCAGTGGTGTAGTGTCTTTTTATCAGAGAATGCCGACATGGCTCAGTGGCAGAGCACGTTCTTGGTAAAACGCTTTTTTGCCCATTAGAAGAGTAATTTTCTAATGAATTCCGAATTACGGTTAAAGGCTTCTGCAAGCTCAGACCGTGGCCCAGATATAAGGGCCCGAACGACTGACAAGGAGATCCTGAAAAATGGATTAATATACAGTCTAGCCCTCTTTTATGCAGGAAATAAGAAGAGGTATAAGCGAAGAACGGGGTCATGGGTTCAATTCCCATTGTCGGCTCCAAATTTTACGGTCGATTAGTTTGAGGATTAGACCAATTATTGGTTACATTTTTTCCAATAACTTCTGGCTGACTATATAAATACGCTAAACCACTATTAATTGTTTGACGTCCACCCGGTCCAGTTTTCCACTCATAACTTGGATTTTTATAATATGCATAATAATTATCAACTAAATCTTTCGACTTTAGACCTAGAATCTTATAATTTTCTTCAGGGGATAATGTCGGGACAATCTTTGATAATTGAGATTTGAGTTGGGTTTTATCATCATAATTATAAAAACGCCCATGTTTTCTGCGAAAATCTGATAAATAAACCATAAGAGCAAAGTTTCTAGCATCACTTTCTTTTGAAGACATAATCTGAACGATCTCGGCGTTACTTTTACCTGACAAACGTAGTTCTTGAGCAATCTGAGCATCGAGTGCAAACATCAGACCGAAGTCAGCGTAAGTTTGAGTTTCGATTGTTAAATCATCCCAAGGTAGTCCTCCACCAGTCACTCCAGCGTTATACATCATCATGGCTCGAGCAATAATTCGCGCATCATATGGATTTTCTTTAGCGATTTGTTCTAAACCAGGAAGTTTTCTAGCTCCAGGTAAACATTGATTCACAAAGAATGCCATGCCTTTGCGTCCATTATTAACGGGATTTTGCATATATCTAATTTTGGCAGCAGGATCGGCAATTTTTTGTTTAGCGAAATCTTCATCAAAGTGAAATGGCATTACTTGAAAAAGCCCCTGTGCACCTACAATTGAAACAGCTTGATGATTACCACCAGACTCAATAGACATAAAGGCAGCAATTAAATTAGGATTTATTTTAAACTCGTCCGATAATTGATAGATTAGATTTCGATGATGTAGTACTGATGGAGCAAAAATCGGCAATAGTTCTGGTTTGAAATTAGGATCATTGGACCATTCTCCTAAGGCATTTAAATTAACAAGAGTTTTTTCTGGAATTGCGGGTTGAAAATATGTTTCTAAAGTAATACCGACAGATGAAGCTGCTTTATCCATCTCTGGGTTACCAAATGAGACGCCTGAATAAGGAACGACTGCAACCTCAGTTTTTGGCGGTTTAAACGGCACACTAATGGACGCAGAAGCTTTAGGTAGTTGTGGCGTTTCTAAATGAGCATTACCCTTAACACCCCCAATAAATATGCTAATCATTGTTAAAGTTCTAATCGCATTTGGCAGCATTTTACGGACAACTGGATTTCGAATAATTTCCTTTGCGGCATATTCGGTACCACTTTTAATAGTCGATGCCACAGTATGCACATCTTGGAGTGTGGCTTTATTATTTAATAATGCTGATCCAGGATAGTCT
This sequence comes from uncultured Gammaproteobacteria bacterium, assembly GCA_964652495.1. Classification (GTDB taxonomy): domain Bacteria; phylum Patescibacteriota; class Microgenomatia; order Daviesbacterales; family UBA10151; genus CAYTXH01. The sequence goes on along the minus strand of CAZZEB010000156.1, from coordinate 401 downwards.
GGTCGCAATGATCCTTCGGGAATATCATTACTCATTAACTAAGGTTATCAGACTTTTATTAAAATGTCCTTATCGATTTTTAGAAGAAGAATCTTTAGGGTTTTCTCGGAACAATAAGTAATAAACCACAGGAATGAAGAACAACATAATAGTCCCTGAAAACGCTAATCCAGCAATAATTGCTCCACCTAAACCTCGCCATAATGGATCTGAAAGAGTAATTGGAATTAATCCTGCAATAGTACAGATACTAGTTAACGCAATGGCTTCCAATCGACTAGCTGAAGCATTCGAAATTGATTCAGCAAAACCAAGCCCATGTTCTTGATTTTGAACAATCTTATCGACGATCAAGATAGAGTTTTTCACAACGATTCCAAATAAAGCTAAGACACCGATTA
>CAZZEB010000155.1:0-2703 GCA_964652495.1 uncultured Gammaproteobacteria bacterium | reverse complement strand
TTTTATCATTAGGCCAATATCCATCAGGTCTATATCATGGGATTGTAGGCGTTATCTTAAACTTAGTTGTACCGATTACTTTAATGGCTAGTCTTCCAGTAGAGTTTTTGCTTGGAAGAATATCTTCTGAGAGGGTTTTTGTTTATTTAACTGTGGTTATTATATTATTTCTACTTACTAGATTATTTTGGAATGTAGCTATAACAAAGTACTCTAGCTCGAGCTCTTAAAAGTTTGGACATAATTCGCAATATATAATTGGTCTTGGATTTGTTAAACAATATTAATATCAGTATGAGTTATCAATTGTTTGCTGCTGTAAGTTAAGGATAGGATTACAATAAGAAGTTTCTGTATATTCAACTAGAGTCAGTATATTTTATCGTGGTGTAATTTTTGTTATCCAATTCTGTCTTGTGCAGAGGCAGATCCTAACCAGGTATGTGGATTTCCATCCCAGCACCAGCCAAGATTTGGGTTCTTATTGGCGTTAATCCAAATTGCAGGTACTCTTTGATCTCCAATGTGCCGTGAGGCGAGCAATGAAAAACAGTTGTTTTTTATTAAAAACTCAGGATGGTGAGTCACTATAGCAATACCTTCATCAATTGTTAGCGGATGATGGTCATTTTTTCTGATAATTGTTAGTGCTTCTGCAGGTGGGATATTAATGTTTTCTTTTCCTCGATCGATACCGATTAAAAGGTAAACATTTTTATTGGGAATATTCTCTTCGGGAATAATCTGAAAGTCATTTGGTTGGTGTGGGAACAGTTTGGTGATTCCATTCTTTCCGCCTTTATCTACTAGAGACATAGCAGTTTCCGAAGAAACTAACTGGCTTTTTATCACAATTACAAATGGTAGATAGCCTTTTTCTAAATCAATATTAGAAACATTCAATTTTTCTACAACTAATCTAAGTGGTTCTACAAGTTCTACAAACTCTTCTTTAGTCAATTTTGATTTTTCTGGGTATCCTTTTCTAAGTAAAGTTTCTAATTGTATATTAAATTCTTGAATTAGTGCCGGTTTATCCATAACAGTATTATTAAATTTATAATATAAAAAAGTAAGTGGCTTTTTATTGAAAGATTAAATATACTTCGGTTATGAATGATATGTCGACTGATGACTTAGCAAAAATACTTTGGGATTATAATAAGCTTGATATTAAACTTGAAACCGCTGATTGTATTTTAGCATTAGGAAGTCATGATACACGGGTTGCAACCAGAGCTGGACAATTATTTTTAGATGGTTATGCACCGTTATTAATGTTTTCAGGAGGATTTGGAAGGTTGACGGAGAAAAGTTGGACTAAATCCGAAGCGGAGATGTTTGAGGATGTAGCATTAAAAATGGGAATCCCCAAAAGTCAGATTATTCTTGAGAATAAGTCGACCAATACAGCTGAGAATATTGAATTTTCCCTTAAAATTCTTACTGAAAAAAAGCTAATACCTAAGAAAGTTATTTTGGTAACTAAACCTTATATGGAGCGACGAGCGTACGCAACTTTTAAGATTAGATTTCCAGAAATAGATATTATTACCGCCTCACCGACAATTTCTTATGAAGATTATCCAAATGAAATAATTTCTAAGGATGAGATGATTAATATTATGGTTGGAGATACCCAGCGGATAAAATTATATCCGCCAAGAGGGTTTATGTTAGAGCAGGAGATCCCGAGTAAAGCATGGCTGGCATTTGAAGAACTTGTGAAGAGAGGTTTTACTCAGCATTTGGTTAAGGATTAAAAACTCAAAATATTAATTCCTCGATTTTTTTAGCCTTCTAAGGGATATTGATTTGCGCGCCAGGCGAGCAAGCCACTTTTGACATCAAAGACATTTCGGTAGCCGAGTTTTTGCATAGTATCTACAGCCATATTGCTGCGTGATCCACTGAGACAATAGACATAGATGATTTTGTTTTTGTCACTAACTATTTTCTCTACATCAGTGGTTATACTGTCGACGGGGATATTGATGCTGCCTTTGATCTTGGCTTTGGCAAACTCATCTGAAGTGCGGACATCGAGAATGACCACATCTTGATTTTCATCGATGGCTTGTTTCAGGTCTTCTGCGGTAATTGTTGGCAATGAGGTATTTAATCCGAAAATATTAGTTGGTAACTAAATGATTATATTCTATTTTGAGAGTAATTAGGAGGGTTTTGTGGGAGGGATCCCGAAACAAGTTCGGGATGACAACTGTGAAGTTCGGGATGACAACTGTGAAGTTCGGGATGACAGTTGAGATGTTCGGGATGAAAGATGGGGTTGGAATAACAATATAAGTGATAGTTTGGTTATTAGCTGATATGCTAAAGAAATGAACCTACATAAAAATGTGAAATTGTTGATTCTTTTTGAATTTTTAATAGAATTCAGACTTTATTCGGCGATCATTGTAATTTATTTTGCGGCGGTTACAGGCTCATATGCTTTGGCGATGAGTTTATTATCGATTGTGATGATTTCAGCTGCAGTTTTCGAAGTACCAACAGGTGTATTTTCTGATTTAGTTGGCAGAAAAAAGTTTGGGGAAACGCCTTTAACCGGCTAGTCCTGCTAGATTCTTGAGACATCCATGATGCCTCTCTGGCGCGTGACAGCGGACGCCGATCCGCCACGCGCAACTCGGCGCGGTCTCGCTGCACAACACATTCCGAACGATCAGGCTCTCAGCGCTC
>CAZZEB010000154.1:0-2764 GCA_964652495.1 uncultured Gammaproteobacteria bacterium | reverse complement strand
CTATTTTGGTATTTCAATATTTATATTGTCACCAATCAGCATTTAGTAGATATCAACTTTGAAAACATCTTGAATCGATCAGTTGTTGAAGCTGGTTTAGAAAAAGTTGAAAGCGCTTATTATGACAACAAAGGGATTATCAGGTCATTATTCAACTATGGTAATGTCATCGTTCAAACTGCAGCCGAAAGCCAACAAATTACTTTTTATGCAGTGCCTTACCCTAATTTAGTAGTCGATCGCATCAATGATTTAAGAGTTACCTTTAGAGAATAAATATGAGTATTGACGCACCAACCACCTTTGATATTTTTACTTTGATTAATAGTTTTTGGCTAGTCTTTAAAATCGTTTTTATCATCGCCTTCGGCTTGTATTTTATTTTCAGTTTAATTATTGTCCGTCAGGTTCAATTAATGACCGATACTTTGGTCACTGAAGTCTCCCCAGTTTTGAGAGGATTAAGTATTATTCATGCTGGAATTGCTCTCGGTATTTTAGTTCTCTCCATCGGCTTGCTATAAAGTAGTAAAATAAACCTACTCAATGTTAAAATCCGCCAAAGCTATTGGTGCCAATACAGATACTGCTTCTAGTCAGGCATTTATTTTCCGTCAACCGGACATCACTTTTGGGTTACTAATATATGGTCAAGCTGATGCTGCTTTTGTCAAAATCAAGGCCGCAGTTACCGCTGTTGAGAATTACTTAACAGCTGAAATAGAATCTGTTCCAAATACTTTTAATAAAACTTTAGAGTCTCTTGCGCCATTATTATCTGAGTTGGATAATTCAGGAGTTTTATTAGTTGCTTGGAAAGAAGATGTTGTCTACCTTCAGTCGATTGGTGAATTTGAAGCTGTTCTTCATCGTCAAGCTCAATCAATTCCGTTATTGACTAATAGCGACAATCAACAGCTTATTTCTGGTCATCTTCAGTCAGGGGACAGGGTAGTGATCTCTACTAAAACTCTAACCACCTATTTAAACACTCTCCAAGATTTGCCTTTTGATATTCGTACAGTTAGCTTAGAAGAATTTCCAGCTCAGATTCATGAGATGTTGTTAGACAAAGCTGAAGCCAGCCCAGTCAGTGCCGTTATTTTAGACTCAGAGGATGCAACGGAGATTCTGTCTCATTCAGAAATAAAATTAAACTCTCCTTCAATCAGACCAAGTCTACCCAAAATTAATCTAATGGCCTATCTGCCTAAAATTCATTTCCCTATTGGTTTTTGGCGACGACGTGGGAAAGTGGTTACTCTTGTTGTAGTAGTCTCGGTGATTGCTGTTTTAGCTGGATTAGGTTGGGTTGCTTGGGGACAACAACAAAAAACACAACAGGTGAACCGATTGTTAGCAACCGCCCAAAATAAATTAGATCAGGCTAAAAGTTTACGAGACCTAAACCCACAAGGCGCCCAAAGTAGTTTGGTAGAAGCCCGACAAGTTTTGGCTGAGGCTAAAAAAATCGATCCTGATAATAGTCAAATTCAACAATTTACTCAAACTTTAAATGATTCCACAGCCGATGTTTTAAAAATTTATCAAGTTACTGACTGGCCAGTATTCTTAAGTTTAGATTTGATCAAAGAGAACTTCTCTCCTAAAAGATTCTCTATCTCAATGGATCAGTTACTACTTTACGATAATAGCCAACGGACGTTGGTTCTGTTGACGCTACCTCAAAAAGGTAACAATATTCTGGCAGGTGCTAATCAGTTAGGTAATGCCGAAGTAGTCTCCATTAATGGTGATTTTGCCTTTGCTTACTCTGAACGAGGTATCGTCCGGATCGATACTCGAACTAAGAAAGACATTGTTGCTGTTAAACCTGATACGGAATGGGCACGAATTGTCGACATCGTTGGTTTCGCTAGCAATATCTATATGTTAGATGCTGGTAAAAACCAAATTTGGAAATATGTGCCTGTGGCTGCTGGTTACAGTGATCGAATGACTTATTTCCGCCAAGATTTATCAGTTAATCTTAGCCAGGCTAAGCGAATGCTAATCGACTCCTCAGTTTGGATTTTGAATCAAGATAATAGCATTGATAAGTACACATCTGGAAATCAGGATTATTTCTCCTTTAGCGGACTGGATGAAAACATTCAAAATATTTCAACATTCTTCGTTTCAGATGAAACCACCAAACTCTATTTGATCGATGCTGAAACTTCTCGTCTACTAGTCTTTGATAAAACAGGCGTTTATCAATCTCAGTACAGTGGAGAAAAATTTGCCACCGCTCAAGATCTATTAGTTGATGAAAAAGGTAAAAAGATTTATTTACTCGAAGGCAATAAGATTTATCAAATCGATCTCCGCTAGATTCCCTTAGGCACGATTAAATCGTATAATAGCAACACAGTTTTATGAAAATTATTAACCGACAAGCCCGTTTTCAGTACCGTGTTATAGAAACCCTCGAAGCAGGGATAGTCTTAACTGGGGCTGAAGTTAAATCTGTCCGTAATCAGCGTGTCGATTTAGCTGCTGGGTTTGCTAGAATCCAGAAGAGCGAGCTTTATCTTAAGAATGTCATGATCTTCCCGTATAACGGTCAAACAGCAGAGGAGTACAATCCAAGCCGAGATCGAAAGCTATTGATTCATCGTCGCCAAATTAACACCTTGACCGGAAAATTATCTCAAGGCAGTTTTACTCTAATTCCATTATCTATTTATGATCAGCATAATCTGATTAAAGTTGAGCTTGGTTTAGTTGAATCTAAAACTAAAATTGATAAACGTCGTCAAAT
>CAZZEB010000153.1:0-2768 GCA_964652495.1 uncultured Gammaproteobacteria bacterium | reverse complement strand
TTCACAATCCCTCAAGGCATAACTTTAGCAATCCAAGGGACTAATAATGTTATAAACAATGGTGAGGTTGCGACTTGTACTCTTAATCAAAATTCCCATATAGCGTTCACTCGTACTACAACTCAATTGCTCTGTTCAGATATCTCGACGCTCAACGATATGACCATTGTTTTAACTAATAGCTCGATAAACACGAGTAAAAGGCTTATTATTAAAAATGGAGGTTCGATTAATGCTGAATAAATGGCTTCATTACTTTGCTAAACAACATCCCAGATATCATCAACATCACTGGTCTCAATCAAAATATTACTTTTTTAAGCCCCAAATTGGCCAAGCTCTACTCGAAATAACCATTGCCACAGGTCTAGCAATCTTAGTTATTACTGCCATTACTATTACTAGCATCATTGGTTTAAGAAATGGGCAGTTCTCTCAAAACCAAATTCAAGCCACGAAATTAGCTCAAGAAGGATTAGAGCGGGTTCGGAATATTCGAGATGCGGACTGTATTATTACCACAACAGAAAATGAGCAATATACCTGGTATGGTGATACAAATAATATCTGGTCATCAATTGCTGAACTTGAAACAAAAACTTTCAATCTAATTGTTAATGCAAATCCCAGTGATGGTGGCTGTCGGTATACATTAACCGAAATTGCCCCAAATTCTTCTGCTGAGAAGCTTCAAAATAACTTTTTTAGCCGGAGTATCATGATTAAATCAAGTACACCCGCTGATCCGAATGTGGTTCGAATATACGCCGTTGTTAGTTGGACAGATTTCTCTGGTACCCACAATTCGGAATTAGTAACTGATTTGACCAAGCGACTATGAAACTAGCTGTGAATTCTGCTCAATTTATACCATCACTGCGCGCTTTTAAGTCCCAACGTGGATTTACTTTAATTGAAGGTTTAGTTTCATTGGTGGTAATAAGTTTAATAGGCTTACTTATAGTTGGCTTATTAACTCGAACTTTTCGAGCAGGTAATAAAACCGAGTTAATTAGTACTGTCAAACAAAATGGCCAAGTGGCTTTAAATAACATCGATTCACATCTCCGAAACGCCTTATCTATTAGCTGTGTTGGTTCCTTATCTGATACCCCGTTAACTACTAGACAAGGTGAGGGTACATTTCGTGGTGATACTGCTGTCATCAAAAAAAATGATTCCTATTATCGATTAAGATTTACCGCCGCTAATCCTAGTGCTGCTACTCCCACCAACGGCAGCGTTACTATCGAGAAGTTGATATTAGATGATGAATCTCAGTCATTTCGTAACTGTCAATTAACTAACATAAACAGCAACAATCTAGTGGATTTAGTCGATACCTATTCAGAATCTAGTCAATCAATATCAGTTAAAGCCCCCACTGATGGCAGTAGTTTTTTTACATTAACTCGTAGAGCTGGCTCTAATGATGTTATCCAAGTTCAGTTCTATTTAGACGAACAAGTTGGGATCGTTTCACCAGATGCAGATCAGCAATTATCAGATTCTGGAGCATTATTTCAAACTTCAGTTGTAGTTAGGAGCCAATAAATGAATAAGTTACAACCACACGCTATCCCCAACACCCTACACGCTGATCAAACAGGTCAAGCGATTTTAATTTTACTTTTAGCAACTTTGGTAGCACTAACTATTGGTTTAGCCATTACTCAACGATCATTAACTGATGTTGCCACTTCAACTAGAATTGACCAGTCTTCTAGGGCATTCTCTGCAGCTGAAGCAGGTATCGAAAGAGCCATTGCCCAAGACACCCCAACTAATATTAATAATTTAGATTTAGGTAACCAGTCTCAAGCTAACGTTGTAGCTGAAGAATATCCTAAGCCAAACCAAGCCTTAGAATTTCCAGAGATTGATAAAGCTGGCTTTGCTCACTTTTGGTTAGTCAGTCCCGATCAACTCAATGCTTGGTTATCAACACCATCTGTCTCCCCTACAAGCTATTACAATGCTGATTCAATCGGCTTATTTTTCGGCAAAGATCAAGTGTATACCAATGCCAATGATCGTCCCGGCTTAGAAGTTAATTTAATCTCACTGACTTCGACAGGAACGTTTACCTCTAGTAAATATTTTTTTGATTCATACCCAAATCAAGCCAGAGCAACTGGTGGCATTAGTTGCTTAGATAATAACGTCAGCATCAATACCTCCTTTTCTAGTAACACCTCAACTACAGATCGTCCATTTTATTGCCGAGCTACCATTAATGACCTTGGCGCTGGTGGAGCTACGCCGATTTTAATCAGAACTAGAATTCTTTATGCCAGTGGCTCCCATCCGGTAGCTCTCAAACCAGCTAATACTGCTAGTTTGCCAATCCAAGTGGCTATTTATAACTCTACCGGTGTTTCTGGCCAAACTCAAAGACGCTTAAGATTATTCACTCAAAAAAACGTAGTTCCGTTTTATTTTGACTATGCCCTTTTCTCTGCTAGCGCAATTGAAAAGGAGTAGTTAAACTAAAGTATGAGTCAAAGATTATTGCCCAATCTTAATCAGCGTGGTGTTTCTTTAATTGAAGTCTTGATGGTCATTTTGATTATTGGTTTTATTGTGATGGTGGTAGCGATAGTTCCTCAATCCATCCGATTAACAGGAATCAGTAGTCAACAATCATTAGCCAATCAGATTGCCGCAAAAAGAATTGAAGATCTTAGATTATTAACTTATTCCAGCTTAGCGAATGGAACAACTAGCATTACTGATTCACGAATAAGTTCTCTACCGGAAGGATCAGG
>CAZZEB010000152.1:0-2831 GCA_964652495.1 uncultured Gammaproteobacteria bacterium | reverse complement strand
GAGCGTATTCAATCTGCTCTACTGCCACAATTCCATTATCCACAGTCAAAATTAATTTAGCTTCAGGTTTAGCAACTCTAATTGCATCTAGGCCAGATTTTGATAAACCATAACCATCTCTCTCTCGATGAGGAATAAACGGCCAAGCAACTGCCCCTAAAGAAGTTAGGGATTTATATGCAATTGACGAAGCTGTTAATCCATCCACGTCATAATCACCATAAATAATAATTGTTTCTTTTGTATCAATCGCTTCTTGAATTCGTTTAATTGCCACATCACTATTCGCCAAGTCAAAATCTTGCTCGTAATCCTCTATTTTTGGATTCAAAAATCTATCGATATCTACTTGATCTTTAAGTTGCCGATTACTTAATAATTGAGTCTTTAAATCAGCTGAAATTTGGGGGTAAAGCTTCCACAACATATTCAATTTACGGCTCATTGTAACATAGAATTTAACTCAAAGTAGCAATCACCACGGCTAAAGTTGTATCATTTCCGCATGAGCCATCAAATTAATTTTGATAATCAGATCACTTCAGTGATTGATAAAATGAACAATTCTGGATACCAACTATATTTAGTTGGGGGAGCTGTCCGTGATCATTTTTTGGGAAAAGAAGTAAAGGACTATGATTTTACAACTTCTGCAACACCTGAAGAAATTCTAAAAGTTTTTCCTAATGGTTACTACAACAATCAATTCGGCACTGTCGGAATTGCCCTTGATAATAATCAAATTATTGAGATCACAACTATGCGCAAAGAAACTGGCTACTCTGATTCGCGTCATCCAGATCAAGTTCAATGGACGACCGATATTAACGAAGATCTGAAACGCCGAGACTTTACCATTAATGCCATGGCAATTGAGCTAACTAATTCTCAATCCCAAACAATTATCGATCCCTTTAATGGCCAATCAGACCTAGCTGAAAAATTAATACGAGCAGTTGGCGATCCAGATACTCGATTTCATGAAGATGCCTTACGATTACTTCGGGCTATCCGTTTCGCCACTACCCTAGATTTCAAAATTCATGACATCACTTTTCAAAGCATCTATTATAACCACCACTTAATCCAACAAATTTCCTGGGAACGAATTCGCGATGAGTTATTAAAAATTATAGCTGCCACTGATCCTTTAAAAGGAGTCGAACTGCTGAAAGAAGCTCAACTATTAAATGATATTTTACCTGAAGTTATTAAATGTTTTGGGGTTATGCAGGAAGGGCCGAAACATGATCGCGTCTATGATATTGGCCATCATTCATTTCAAGCACTGAAGTTTTGTCCATCAACTGACCCAATTGTTAGATTATCAGCTCTTTTACATGATGTTGGCAAACCTGATACCTACAAAATTGATACCACCGGCAATGTCACTTTTTATAACCATGAAATAGTCGGTGCTCGAATTGCTAAACAAATCGCTACCCGCTTGAAACTATCAAAACATCAAATTGAAAAAGTTTATACCCTAGTCCGCTGGCATATGTTTTCAGTTGATGAGCATCAAACAGATTCTGCAATCCGCCGGATTATTCGCAATATTGGCTTAGATAATATGCCCGATATGATGGCCATCCGTGAAGCAGACCGTCTAGGCGGAGGCACTGCAAATGCCACCTCATGGCGTCTCGAAAATTTTAAAGAGCGAGTAAAACAAGTTTTGATTAAGCCGTTTTCAGTAACTGATCTGAAAATTAATGGTCAAGATGTTATGGATATCCTCAATATTCCACCGAGTCGACAAGTCGGAGAAATTTTAGATCAATTATTTGAAGAGGTTTTAGCTGATAAATCAAAAAACGAACGGGAAACATTAATTGCTCGACTTCAAGAACTTCACACCCAAAACTAAAGACTTTGACTTAACTTCAAAATCAGCCTAAACTAGAATAATGCTCTGGAAAATCTACTTTTATGCGTATCTGGTAGTTGCTAGCTTCAGCCTATTAATTAATTTAAGCGGCATAAAACTCTGGAATATTACTGATTGGATCGATCTCTTTTCGAATAGCTTCAATATATATATGCTCTATATTTATATTTTCCGTCATAAAGAGCTAACTTTATCCACCTGGATAACTACTCTTATATTAACTTTTAGCTCCCTAATACTCGCAACCCTAACATCACTTAATCACTATCCAAGTATTTTACCAACAATATTACTCAGTCATACGGCTACGGACCCAAGAGAATTGATTACTTCAATCGCATTTACCATTCCAATCATGATCGCCCTCTGGAAAACTATGCCTAAACCCAAAAAAGCCGCACCTTTATTGAAAAAAACCAATAAGAACAAAGCTAAGAAAAAATCATAAACTAAGATATTCTGAACACTTTCTTGAATCCTTCATATTATGGGATATAATAGCTGGATGAGAATAAGAAACCGTGAAGTTTCATTACCTACCCTACAAATCGCTGAATCAGAATTAGAATCAATAATTAAAGGGGAAGCTTTAGAATTCAGCGCTTTGCCAAATACGATCCAAGCCAATGCATCACTCTCGTATGCAAGATGGTTAGCGAATCTGACTTATCATGATGCTACTCAGTCTGAACGAGCCAGTCATATCCTATTAAATAATAAAACTAAACAGCTGGTATATCCCTCGAATCCTAATATAGGTAACCGTGATCAAGCAATACCTTTTCCGTTAAAAAAACCTAAACGATTTACAAGTATTTGTCGAGTACACTCACATATAGATGCAAAATGTTTTTCTTCTCAAGACTGGATGTCTCTTTGTATTGATTTGGCAAGCTCAACTAGATTTGCTGAGTTATTAGGAGCTCAAGAAAATACCTTT
>CAZZEB010000151.1:0-2840 GCA_964652495.1 uncultured Gammaproteobacteria bacterium | reverse complement strand
ATTAAATCACAAAATTAACAACTTGTCCAAATACTTTCGGCCGGGTTAATAAATGTGGCAGCTCCAGCTATTGTTATATTACCACTAATATTCAAGAAGGCAGCTGTTGCAGTATAAGTACCTCCACTTAATATTAATTTAGATGTCGTTAAATTATTTGCAGCTGTTGTTCCACTACTTCCAACAAAGGTTCCTCCCGATTGTGTCCATCCATTTGTGCCTGCCGTGAATGTAAACCCGGCCCCTTGTGTGAAACCATTGGATTTTATGTGAACCCCTTTCACCGAAACATCTGAAGTCGTCGTAGGTGAGCATCGTCCACTGACACAGGTGTTATCAAAATATAAATCAAGGGTTGAACTAGTTGCTCCAGGAGCAGATGCAGCCCCAGCACAACTACGCTTGTCAGAAGAGATGCTTCCACACCAATTAAAAGGGAAATTCCAAGCTGAAGACTGTTGACCTGTCCATGAATAAGGTTGCATGACATGAATAGTTATAGAGCCCGAGCGTGTCCCACCCCGAGAATCTGAAATCGTATAACTTATGGAATCAGTTCCGTGCAGAGTTACATCGTTATTGACTGTATAAGTAAAAGAATTAGCATCTGAGGTCGTTACTAATCCCAGAGTTCCAGCTCCTATGGAGGTAAAGGATACAGTGTCACCGTCAGTATCAGTAGCAACCCCAACAATGGGGCTTGCTCCACCCAAGGAATTTATAGTTATACTACTTCCAGCGAGAACATACCAAGGCCCTTCACCATTACTTGCAAGAGAGGGAGACGCATTCACATAGAATCTATAATCATTGTTACTGGCATCCTGAAAAATAACACCATTGGTTGATCTGACTCTTAAACGATAATAGGTACTTGTAGATAGCGAACAATTACCGACAACAAATTGATATGTTAATACATTACCAACAGTTTGTTCCGCACAAACCACTGTTACTAGATCATCACTAAGTACGCTGATCTTATATCCTGTTGCTGAAGCGGATGCTGTCCAGTTAACTCCTGGAACAACTCCATTACTTAAATTACTGTCTACGGTGCTATCTGCTGCTCCAATAACTCCTGAAATAGAAAAAGAGCCTAGATCATTATCCATAATAACTATTGTCTGCACAAAGGTGGCACCTAAGACGGCATTCGTAGGAGTGCCTAGTGTTACGGTAACACTTTCATCACTTTCGACATTCGTATCATCAACGGGTATCAAGACAATACTTCCAGTAAGACTTCCTGCATTGATAATCAATGGTGAAGCTGTGATTGTATAGTCGTTAGTTTCTGTTGCTGTACCACTCAAACTGAAAGGTATAGAAATATTTCTACCAGAAATTGCCGAAAGAGTTGCTGTGAATGTTATGGTACCGCCATCTTCGGAGACGCTAGCTCCCGAAGATGATAGGGTGACTGATGGAGAAGCATCATCATCTAGGATCGTTACTGTCGCTGAAGAGGGTGAACCTAGCACCCCATTAGTTGGATTAGTTAAAGTTACAGTAAAGGTTTCATCAATCTCATCTAGTACATCGCTAGCTGTTGGAATACTTATGGATGCAGAGGTTACTCCAGGATTAAAAGTTAACAAAGCATTGGTTGCTGAAGAAAAGTCGGTAGTGGAAGTTGCAGTTCCTTGAGAAGTAGAATATTGAACAGTTACAGTTCTTGTAGCGCAAGCAGTGCTCAAATTCACATCCAGAGATGCGTTGACTCCTTCATTGACGGAAACACTTGCCATGCTTAAAGAAATAGTTGGGTTTGTGGTATCATTGATAGTCCCTAAGCCCTCATTATCACCAATGGTAGCATTAGTTGGATTTGATAATACAACTTTAAAGGTTTTAGAACTATCACATATCGCAGGGTTATCTATTGTAGTAATGTTTAAAGGAGCCGTTGTGGAGTTTGCTGGTATAGTGATTGTTCCTGTAGAGTTAACTACATCCGTACCAGCAATCGCACTGACCATAACTAAGCTGTAATCAACAGTCACATCATTACTGAATGCTGCTGACAGACTAACCGTGAAATTAGCAATACTACCTTCATTTACAGTCAAGTCATTGATAGATAGGCTAGGGCGATCCACATCTAGAATAGTTACTATGTGTTCTTTTGTTTGTGAGCCTACATTGTTGTTAGTTATCACTGCATTTGTTGGATCTGTCAGTTGGAGCTTAAAGTTTCTTGATAACTGAATACCAGTTCTATTAAGTAAATTAAAAGTCACTGTCTTTGATACTTCACCTGGGTTGAACGTTAAAAGCTGCGATGTAAAATTGAAGTCTGTTCCACCCATTGCTGTTTGGTCTTGAGCTATAACTCGCACTGAAACTGTATTAATAGCTGAAGCAGATAACTCGACAGAAACCTGACCTGTAACTGCATTTTCGTTTTTATTTTGAGCAGCGGTTAAAAAACTGACTGTAGGAATTGATTCATTGTCCTGAATGAGTAAAATTATAGAAGAAGAGTTTTGAGCTAGTTCTTCATTATTATTAGCATTAATACTTAAAGTAAACTCTTCATCTGCTCCCTGATACAAAAGATCATTATTAGTTTGAATGTTGATAAATGCAGAGGTAGAACCTGCCGGAATGAGAACAGACTTAGTATAGCTAGAAAATCTTTCGTTAACCCGAGAATTTCCTCCAGCCGAAGAGATAGATACATTGAGGCTTGTATCTTTACTTAGAGGTTGGGTAATGCTTGCAAGGGCCAAAATGAGAGTCCCTTCTTCTACACGCACTTTAGTTGCATTATTATACTGTATTTTAAGTTTTAATTGAATTGTAGATGATGGTGAATTTATTTGGGTAATAATAGA
>CAZZEB010000150.1:0-2854 GCA_964652495.1 uncultured Gammaproteobacteria bacterium | reverse complement strand
ATATCAGCCAATATTTCTAAAATCTTAGTAATCTCTTCTTCAGCTATCAAATTCACCCGCAAATGAACCTCTTCTCGAATTGTATTGACCAAAGATGATCGATTTTGAGAGATCAAAATAAAGATTGATAAGAAAATCGCTTCAAGTGACACCACCATCGTTAAGAAGCCAAATGGATACGGATCAAAAACTGGAACTTGTGGATACCACCCTAAATTGGCAGTTATCCAAATAAAGAAAAATATCGCGTGAAGCACCATAAACCCAGGTGAGCCAAAGACAGAAGTCATATCATCAGAGATCTGAGTCAATATCGATCGTGACTTTAAAGATTTCGCTTCAAAAGATTTAAATAATTGCCGACGTCTCTCAGGATTAGCAGACATAATATGAGTGTAGCACAAGTATCAAAGAAGAGATAAGAGATAAGAGATAAGAGATAAGAGATAAGAGATAAGAGATAAGAGAATTCTACAACTATTTTCTACTCTTCTATTCTCTGATTAACTGTTTTTCTGCTAACGATAGACTGTTAGTGTTAGACCGACTACGATTAAACAATTAGATTGCTTCGGGAATTGTAGAGGTCGGACAATAGTGAATTTACAAATTTTTGCCTTTGGCAAATAATCATAAGTTGTCCCGACTATCAAAGTGAGGTCGCTCACTTTAATCTCGCAATGACGAAATTAAATATTTACTGGATAATCTTAATAACAGTATAAAATAGGGATTTTTTTAATGCTTTTTCGCTGCCAGCTAACGGCTAATAGCTGCTAACTAGGGATTTTCTAATGCTTTTTGGCTGCCAGCTAATAGCTGCTAGCTGCTGACTATTTCTATTTATTCTTCTTCACCAATTTCGCAGTGTAAACAATTTCTCGAACTTCACCATCATCATCTTCGATCTCATTTACTCCTGACATTCGAGCATATTCCTGTAAATAATCTGACAAAGCTTCTTGATTCTCTTTTAATTCAACCCGCATATCTTTCATCGAATTAGATAACTCTGAAGCTTGTGGTTGTCGTAAAATCTGACCTTTTGTAGCAGCCAGTAGTTTAGCTGCTTCTTTAGCTTTTTCTGAGTGATCTTTGAATGCAGGACTATTAGTAAAAATATCATCCAGCATCTCTTTGTGCTTTTTGATACTAATCTGTAATTTATCAATTGATGCTACATAATTTTTGATCATTGATTCCATATTGATCAAAACTTCAGCACTACCACCTCCACTGACTGAGGCGTTCAATGGTGGAATTTCTGGCATTGGTAAATCTTCGTTTTCAACAACTTCTTCTGTTTGAATCTCTTCAGGAGCAACTTCCTCAGGGGTAGCTTCTTCAACTACACCTTCAATGACTTTTTTGTCTTCATCCATAGCCACTAATATATACATGTTAGCTATAGATACGCAAGGGGTTATTTCAGCTGGCCAGAGGAACTAGCCGGTTTGGGGATCGCTAATAATCTTTGAATTTGAGCTTCGATCTGTGGACCACCACCAGTCAACTTCCGAACT
Source organism: uncultured Gammaproteobacteria bacterium (assembly GCA_964652495.1). Lineage (GTDB taxonomy): Bacteria > Patescibacteriota > Microgenomatia > Daviesbacterales > UBA10151 > CAYTXH01. The sequence goes on along the minus strand of CAZZEB010000150.1, from coordinate 1,331 downwards.
TGATCAAATTTTTGTTTCGATAACTCAGGTTGATCTAAATCAGTTAAAACTTTGCCATAAATCATCCAAACTTCTACATTTTGAGGGTCAATATCTAACATTCGATCTAAATAAGGAATACTCTTTGGCAATTCTCCAGTCGTTAAATATAAATTAATTATCTTCGGATAGGTAAAGAAAAATGTTGGATCCAACTTTAATGCCATTTTATATGCCTCCTCAGCCTTACCAACTTCGCCTTTATCAAAATAAGCATTACCCAAATTGTGATAAGTCTGGGGATAGGCTTCGGACAAAGCTAAGGCTTTATTGTATTGATCAATCGCTTCATCCAAGCGTTTCTGCTCTGAATACGACATCGCCAAATTATTATGCAACCGTGCTGACTGACTGTACTTCAAAGTGTATTCATAAAATCTAATCGGATCGCCCCAGATATAGTTTTGGCGAATTGTTAGCATTACATAAATCGTCACCATCACCCCTAAAATCCACAACAGCCATTGTAACTTTAGATACTTTCCAACCAACTGACCAAACAATCCATAACCGATCAACATCAAACCAATAATCGGCAAATATAACCAGTGTTCATAAAGAATACCGTTAATCGGCACAATTCCTGAAACTGGTATCAAAGTGCCCCCTAACCAAACCAATCCAACTAATACCCAAGGGCGTCTTTGCTTAATTAACTGCCACCAACCAGCAGCAATCAACCCGACAACTAACAGCACAGCAGCAATCACTTCCCAACTCCACCACTGAGTCACTAATGCCACATCCCGCTCCATATGTAAAGGATAAGGCCAAATCAAAATCCCCAAATAGACCCAAATCACTCGAGCAAAGGTCATCAACCTTATACCTAAATTCTGAGTATATTCAGTCTCATAACCATAAAAATTCAGTGTATTTCCAAAATTCAAAACACTCAGACGTAAACTAAAATAGCCAATCACTAAGAACCCAATTAATAGCGCCGCCAATAATGCTGATCGTTGCTCACTAAATAACTTTTTAAATGATCGTTTCTCTTGCCATTGATACAGCAGCGGAATAGCCACAAAAACTGGCCACATGGCGATCACAATCTCTTTAGATAACAAGCTTAATAAATAGCTGCAGATCACAAGAAAATACAGCCAATATTTTCCTAATATATAAACTTTTCCAATCTTTATCAGCCATTTTCCATCGTAAACAGCTTTTACCATCAACCAAAAACTAAAAAATAACCATTTTGCTGACAATGAATCGCCCCGAGAATTCGCATAACTAACAGCCTCTGTCTGAACCGGATGAATTAGAAAAATCAAGCTAATCGCTAA
>CAZZEB010000149.1:0-2878 GCA_964652495.1 uncultured Gammaproteobacteria bacterium | reverse complement strand
CAACTAGAAATTAGAGTTGCTGTTGAAGCACTGGAGGGAGCAGCAGTTAAAGAACTTTTCGCCATAGCATGGAAACCTGAAGTATCGGTTCTGCTATAGCTAGTAGTAAAGTTATAAGAGCTAGGACTAGTACCAATACCGATATTACCATTACCTAAAATTGTCAGAAAATCAGCAGCCGAGTCACCAATCTGGAAGACTTCATCAGTGGCAGCTAAGTCAGTAGTAGTTTTAACAGAGATAGCTTCGGTAGTAGTCTGTCCTGAAGGGGCAGCTGAGTTTAGAATCAATCTTCCAGCAGTACCACCTGAGGTAGAGATGGTTAAGCTACCAGCTCCAGTAGTAGATTGAGTAATAGATCCATCTGAGATAGTAGTAGTGTTACCTACTACTAATGAACCATCAGTATATATATTGCCTTCAATCCCAGCCATACCAGAGACAAACAGATCATTACCGTCTATAGCAAAGCCAGCATTAGCCAAAGTCTCAGTCGATGCTCCAACTAAGACATCATCTGTAGTATAAACTGAGCCAGCAGTACCATCAGTTGAGGTATCGATAGTGAGCAATCCGTTGGTATCAACTGTGAATCGAGCATCTTTGGTTCCATCGGTGTGCGTTAAACGAAGTTGCTCAGTGGTTGATAAGATTTCTAATTTAGCATCTGGGGTGGTATCCCCCAAACCAACATTACCTGCTTCAAAAATAGCGGCATAGTCCCAACCAGTTCCAGTTCTCAAAGCTGCTTCATATGCTGATGAGGATGTTAAATTAGCTACATTTAATCCATAGAAAAATTCATCACCTGATGGACTATTTACTGGGGTAATAGCAATATTAATTCCGGAGTTAGTATTGGCAGTTCCATTACCAAATTCAGCAGTAATACTCAAAGCATCAACTCCATTGGTCACAATACCGCTAGTATTACCAGTTAAATCAATGACAGCTGCATCAACAGTGGGAATCGTATTGTTAGTAGTATTCTCGATTGTTAACTGAACATCACCGGCGTCGCCGTAAATAAGTGCTAAACGGTCTCCAATAGTATCTTTGGTAATAATTCCGCCAGATGTATTAAATGCTGGCGCTGCCCCACTGCAAGACCCCCATGTAGGGGCACCACCAGTAGTACCAATTAGACATTCTCCGGTATCACCAGCGGTAGTTAAAGTTAATGTTCCAGAAGTGTCATTGGCGTAAACAAGTGCGTATTGAGTAGTTAAAGTACTAATTTGGACTGTGTCATTGAGAATGATCTGACCTGCTCCAGCAGCAGTTAGTGTTAAACTTTCACCGCTAGTAGTTGTTATATCAGTCCCTGCTCCATCAAAGGTTAATCCAGTTGAACCAATTGTCTTATTAGTGAGTGCTTCTGATCCTGCTAAGGTAGCTAAAGTACCTGTAGTTGGTAAAGTAACGTTGGTAGTAGCGGTAGTAGTTAAGGTTAAAGCATTAGCCCCTGAGGTTGTAAATGACTCTGCGAATGAGATTGTTTCTCCATTGGGAATAGTCAAGGTGCCAGTGGTGTTAGTTACTGTTAACCCATTAACTTTTTCAGCCATAAAAGCATAAGGGACTGCGGTGAATCTAACCCGTGGTGTCATTTCTGGATCTGACTCAACTTGTATACCTAAGTACAACCCATCGGTATTAAAATCAACGCTGCTAATGCTTGTATCTACCGAGCCTAACGAGACACGAAAAACACCATCAGTGACAGTGACTGTCTGAATTTCATCCCATAAATTACTACCTGCATTGGGATCATCGTAGAGCGTAAAGGTAATATCATAGCTGCCGTTAGTAACATTGGTACCATCGGTGTTGACTAGCTTGCCTTGAAAGTTAATTTTTTCATAAATACCCGATGCAGCACTAGCTGTTTCAGCTTTCCAAGAAATAAACCCAATCAAGGACACAAAAAAAACTAAACAACTTAAGATTTTGATAGTACGGCCGTACATATTATTAATAGCTACGGTCTCATCATAGGTTAATCTAAGATTTGAGGTCAAAAAACCAAAAAATATGCTAATTATTATATATAATTGTATATTATTACATATAAATCAGGATCTTTTTTCGAAATTTTTCACAAAAATAGTTTTTTGAGGTTTTTTAGTTATATTTGCCCCTCTGAAATTATCAGTATATATTTCTAAAGAATCGAGAAGGATTAATTACGAGAGAATATGAGTGCAGATTATTATTGTGAGTTTTTCTAAAAAGGAATAATGAGTTTTAGTCGCTCTCAATGGTAGGTCGTCATCATTGAGTTAAATCAATCAAATTAAGTTAACTGCGGACTTAAATTAATTGTTTGCTTTTTAATGGAGCTCTCCTCTAATGAATATTAAGTTGTTATTTAAATTTTATTTATCCCATGACATGTCCTTTCACTGCTCTTAAAAAGCTAGTTGCAATTAGTAATTGGTTAATCCTGATTAATTATTCGGTATCAATTAATCAATTACTTGATGCTCTATTTCTTCCAGATATTTAAAGCCACTCTGGTTGGCTTTTATTAATATATCGATATATTAATTAATATATTTATCTATATACTTGTACATCTTTTTTTTATTTTTTACCTATCAAGATTAATACATCTCCAGTTTCAGGAAACGGCTCGCCATCAGGTAAGTTAGCTAGCTTATAACCTAGATTTGAGGCGATAATTTGACCTAATTGATCACCTGTATCTCTGAGAATAATCACTTGAGATTCTTCTAGCTCTTTAAGGGTGGAATTTTCGATGGTGGCAATATTCAGACTAGGAAAGGATTGACGTAAAATGTCCGCTTTTTGCTGTCCTAATCCAGTTACATAAGTACTATTTCGGATAATAACTTTAGCAGTTAAAAGATTAGTA
>CAZZEB010000148.1:0-2887 GCA_964652495.1 uncultured Gammaproteobacteria bacterium | reverse complement strand
AATGGTAATTGGATTTGAGTATGTTTGTAGTGGTTGATTGTTTATTGAGTACAAAATTTGATTAACACCGGAACCATTATTATTATCTGTACTATTTAAAGTGATAGTTAAGTTGCTTTTGTACCAGTTATTAGTTCCTTTTGTCCCATCAATTTGATATTTAGTTTCAGGTGCTGTAGTGTCGAAAGTAGCATCACCGGTTATAGTAGAAAATGGTACAACATACTTATCTGCCTGATTATTTCCATCAGTATCAAGTGTAATATTAGGTGATTGAGTTAATCCAGAGAGAACTAGAAGTTCCGCTTTAGTGTTTGGGGTTAATGGAATTTCTTTGTAGTAGGTGGTTTTATTAGGTTTATCATTATCGTAGTCGGTGATCTTAAAATCAAAAGATCCTTCTCCGGTTGATTCCATTTTTATTGTATAAGTTTGATCGTCTGGTAACCAAATGAACTTATCGTTCTCGAGTTGGGTATAAGAGCTTCCTGGAATATTAGCTTCGTAATCACCATTTACTAATGGTCCAGTGTGATTGCCGTGGTTATCATAAGCGTGGATATTAACTGGGGAGAAGATTCCAAATAGTTTACCTTGTAGCTTGAATGATTCAGTTTGAATACCGCTAACTAATTGGGTATTGTCGCTAAGTAAGTTCTTGATTTGATTTAATACCGAACCTTTGTTTGGCGCTTCACCATGTGCTGCTTTGACATATAAGACTCTCGCGGATCCTTTAAGAGAGCGGTTGTTGATTGGATCATCCAGCGAAGCGCTAAAGAGTGGAACAGTTTCATCTCCGTTAATTTTATAGATTTCGTGGACTTTTTCAGATTTCCCTTGCCAGTTGGTTTTACTTCTTTCAATGATTTGACCAGTTGTGCTTAATCCAGATCCAGCAAAAATGGTGACATCTACACCGTTGGTATTAGAAAGCGAATCATCCATCGAGTGAAATGTTTCTGCTGTGTCATAAAGTATGGTGTTGTAATTTAAATTACTTAGCAGATTCTTGGTTTGGTGGTAGCTCAAACTACCAGTAATTTTGTCATTATCAATGTCAATTGCATCAGCGTATGGTTCAACGAGTTCTGGTTTTGAGCCATCGTAGAAATAGTAATACTTTTGGGATGGAATGAGTTGATAACCTCCACGGAAGTTTTGCAGTACGTCCTTAAGTGCGGTGGGTGATATTCCCGCGCATATTGGAGATTCAAGTAATGGGTTTAATGTTAGGCATCCTCCGAATCTTAAATACTGAATAAATTTAACAGCTCCTAAGTGCGGAGGTGTGATTGTAAATAGTTTCCGAACATTAACGGCATTATTTGGTTCAGAGATATATTTTCTAGCAATTAAACCACCTGCTGAATGAGTAATAATATCGACTTTTGGTTGACCGCTCGTATTTTTGATGTCGGTGATTTTAGAGGATAACTCATTGGTTGCTTTATGAAAGTCTTTTCGCCAGTCGTAGTTAAAGATAAAAAAATCTTGATTTAAGGTATATCCGTTAGTAGTAAAAAAATTAACTAATTGATCATAATTGAAAGTTGTGTTTGTTAGTTCCAAATCAGCTGCTTCGGTATCTCCATCTGAGTTTAGTCTTAAGATATCAAAATAGTCATCTTCTCCCGGTAAAGCAGCTTTACCAGTGTTTAACCAAACCTTATCATTTTTATTGTAATGATTGTTATAAGTTCCTCCATGTCCATCAGGTTGCGACCAGATGACTTCTTGTTTCGTCTGAAGTTCTGATCCCCCAAACCCTGGGATAAAGATTAGTGGAATTTTACCGGTTGGAGTTGCGGAAGGTGAAGGAGTCGGGGTGGAAGTGGGTATAGGTGCAGGTAGCTGATAAACAATTACGTTATCAATTTGGGTTTTAGTTTCACCGTCAGCACCCGTGGCATAATTAAGACTAATAGCTCCTTGGTGGATATTAGATCCGTCGTCGTAGCCATCATAAATAATATTATTATTTAGCTTTACAAAAATATGCGTTCCCTGTTGTTCAATAATTATCCGATTCTTTTGAAAGTTTCTAGGCACATCAATGTCTTTAGTCTTTAGTATCTCTTTGAAGTTATTTATTTCATGACGTTGAATTATGATTTCAGGTGTATTAAATCTGCCGCCTGCATTAGATCTAAAATTGAATGAGTAATATCCGTTTTGGCTATCTCGAGTTTTAATAATAAAATCGACTCCTAAAATAAAATAGGCATCAAACTCTAATCTAAAATGATTCCAATCGGAGTTTCTGATTTCAATTTGACCTGATTGATTAAATCCATAAGCTTCGCCAACTAATCGATTTTGTGGTGCACTCCATACACCAGATTTTACATTCCATTTGCTAATATCTGTCTTTATATCAAAGCTGTCTTGAAATAGAATTGTTTCTTGAGAATAAATAGTTTTGATTAATCCGGGGTAAAAAATGACCAAAAGAAAGGAAAGGGGTAAGAGCAGTATTAAGCAAGCAGAATAAAATTTCTTGCTAAACACTTTAACTGTTTTTCTGGACAGATGAGCGTATTATATTCTTTTAGTATTACTTGTCAATCTTTTGATTGCTTGAATAAGTAATTATGCAGTTAGATCTTCAAGAGTTTTGCCTGATTTTACGGAGTCCGTGAATTTGGCGGCGTCGTAGCCTTCGACACATTCATCATCTTTGTGTTTGATCATCAGCCAAGCATTTTTTGGACCGAAACCTTTTGTTTTGATCAGAGCATAAGACCCTTTGAGTCTTTTGCCATGTAAGTAGAATTTAACTTCACCTTTTTCAATAGCCGCTTCCATTACTTTTTCACCTTCAGCTTTATCTTTGATTTGTTGGCGGACACCTTTTTCAATTTCGACTTCTGGATAATAATAACCT
>CAZZEB010000147.1:0-2892 GCA_964652495.1 uncultured Gammaproteobacteria bacterium | reverse complement strand
AAAAGCAGTTGATGCTGAAGTAGAAACAGCTTCTACTGAAGATAAAACTGAAATTGTTGAAGCTGAAATAGTTTCAGAACCAGTAGCAAAAAAGGAGAAAAAAGCGGCTAAGAAATAATTCTGAGTCGTATTTTAAATAATAATGGCAACTAATGCATTATCAGTTAAAGATATTAAAAGAGCTTGGCATCATATCGATGCTAAAGACCAGGTATTGGGTCGATTAGCAACTAAAGTAGCAACTATTCTATTAGGTAAAAATAAAGCTCAATATGTGCCTTATTTGGACAATGGTGACTATGTAGTAGTAACTAATGCTTCTTCAGTAAAATTAACCGGAAAAAAGCCAAGTCAAAAGGTTTATTTCCGACATTCTGGTTATCCAGGTGGAGATCGAACTGAAACCTTTAATCAATTAATTGTCCGCCGACCAAATGAAGTTATCCGACATGCAGTTAAAGGGATGTTACCAAAGACTAAATTAGGACGAGAAATGATCAAGAAATTATATGTTTTTGAAGGTAATGAACATAATTTAGAGAAACAATTAGGAGAAACAGCTAATGCCAACTAAGACTAACCCAAATTCAAATTTTGTTCAGGCTGTTGGCCGACGAAAAGAAGCAGTAGCTCGAGTTCGAGTTATGAAGGGTAATAGTCATATGTTAGTTAATGGCATGCCAATTCATGAGTATTTCCGAGGTCCTATTTTCCAAAAGAGTTATCAAAAGCCATTTGAGTTAACTAAAAGCTTAGGTTTAATGACTGCTACTATCAAAGTTGAAGGTGGTGGTGTAATGAGCCAATTAGGCGCTGTTGTTCACGGGATTTCTCGAGCATTACAATTAGCAGATAAAGATGCTAATCGCTCAGTTTTGAAAAAAGCTGGTTTACTCACTCGAGATCCTCGAGCACGAGAACGAAGAAAATACGGCTTGGCTCATGCAGCCCGGGCAAAGAAGAATTCTCCAAAACGATAGTTCTCTATTATTTTTCAGTATTTTTTCAGAATTATTTATAAAAAACGATTTTGTGACTGTAAATATTCCTTAAAACTTTCTAAATCTGTTACTTGGTTATCTAAAACAGCTTGGTAAATATCAACGCTGTAAATAGATTTACGATAAGTAGGGAAGTGAGCAATCTGATCTTTAATTTCTAGAATTATCAGTTTGTTTTCTGGAGTTAACTTAGTTAACATTTGTTGGTTATCTAAGATAGTTTTATTAAAACTTGGTTTTGTAAACCAGATGTCGATCTTCCATGTCTCTTTTTTATTTCGGACTAAATCCCATGGATCTTTATCTTTGTTTGTAGAAAAATGGATGCCGATATATTTTCCAGCGACTAAATCTGTTTTAGTATCTGATGTGTCTTGAATTGTTAAATCAACAAAACCCGGTTGTTCAGAAATCAATTTGCAAAATGACCAAAACTTATTAGCGCCTATATCGGGGTTTAAAACCTGAATATCAATGTCTTTCCAACTCATTAGTCCTAGAAAATAACTACCCACAAAATGGACTTCTCCGAGCGGAGAGAGTAAGGATTCTAGATTTAGTTGTTCGATAACTTGTTTTGCCTCAGTTTGTAAATTAGTTTGATTTTCTAAAAGAGTTGATTGAGTCATACTAGATTAATTCTAATTGTTTGGGTCGATCGTCAGCAACTGGAGCAATTTTTATTTCTTCGGGTTGGTTTTTATCAGGTTTTATTAAGCTCATCAACTCTGGGATCTTTAAGAAATCTGCTTTTAGCATTTGCATCACATTATCAGCGCGGAGTGCTGCGGCTGGATGAAACATAGGGATGACTAATGTTTGTTGTCCTTTCCAATTGACCCATTTTGATTGACCATGAATTTGTGAAATCTTGGTATTTGGTAAAAATTTATTCATAGAGAAACGACCAAGTGTGACAATTAATTTTGGTTTTATAATTTCGATTTCTTGATCAACATAGGGGGCGAAAGCGGCGATTTCTTCGGGTAACGGATCGCGATTTCCAGGTGGTCTGAAACGAACAATGTTGGAGATATAAACTTGCTGACGATTCAGATCGATTGTTGCTAATAATTGTTCTAGTAATTTTCCAGCAGCTCCAACAAATGGTTTTCCTTGTTGGTCTTCATAGAACCCGGGAGCTTCACCTAAAAAATAAATCTGACTATCAGGATCTCCCTCTCCAAAAACTAATTGAGTAGCACCAGCACGTAGTGGTAAGGATTTATCGTTATCTATTTGGTGATGAAGTTCTTTAAGTTTTTCTGCTTTATCCATGTTTAAACAGCAGATCTACCAAGTTCTTCAATCTGTTGTAATAGGGAGTCATTTTGAACCTGTGTTAAGTCTATCCCTTGTTTCATGGCTATTTCAAGCCCTTGGATAATATCTTGAGCTTGATGTGCTTGTTTTTTATCTAAATAAGTAATTTTAAATGTTCGATTTATTTCTTCTGACATTAGCGTTTTCAATTCAATTGATGCAAAAAATGGTGTGGTGATTAGATCAACTTGAACAATATCCTGAACTGGGACACTAGCAGTACTTTTACCCATAAATAATTCTCTCATTACGAATGTTACTTTGGTGACATCGATAATAATTTCGCTTTGGAGAAAACTAAAAACAGAAAATGTTTTCGCATGTAAAAGTGGTTTATTGCTGATATCTATTGCTGATACTAATTTATGCTCTTCCTCATTAGCAACATCATCTTTATCGGGAGTCGGAAGTGGGTGGCTATTTTGGATTACCCATTGGGTCACTTCTTTGGGGTCAACTTTTCTATTTTTTATTTTAGCTTCGACTTGAACAGGTTTCTTAGTGCCTTTTTTTGGTAGTATTGATTGAAAATCAATTTGTCCGGTAGTTTCCATATTAGTGACATAAT
>CAZZEB010000146.1:0-2925 GCA_964652495.1 uncultured Gammaproteobacteria bacterium | reverse complement strand
TCTGCTGGTGGTACTTCGTATAGAGGTGGAGGTGGAGGGGCCGGTGGTGGCGGTGTTAACACTGGTAACGTAGGAACAGCCGGTGGGGCAGGTGGAAAATCTCCTGGTGTCGCTAACTCTGGAGGTGGTGGAGCTGGTGGAGCTGTTAACAATGCTGGAACAGCTGGTGCTAACGCAGCTGCAAATGTAACCACAGGTGCTAACGGTGGTGGTGGTGGAGGAGGAGCAAGCGGAACTGCAGCAACTGCTGGTGGTGCTGGTGGTAACGGTGGTACTCCAGGCGGAGGCGGAGGCGGAGGCGGAGCTGGTGCTAACGCTGGTAACGGTGGTAATGGCGGAGCTGGTGGACGTGGTCAAATTCAAGTTTGGACTATTCGCGGTGCTGGCGCAGCTGATCTTGCCGAAACATATTCTACTAATGATCCAGAACTAAATGTTGCTGATGTGGTTTCTATCGATCCAACTTTGCGCGCCGGAGTAAAGAAATCTACAAAAGCTTACGATAGAAATGCTTTAGGTATTATTTCGACACAGCCAAATATGGTGATGGGTGGAGATATTCCTCCTGAGGGTGTGAAACAAGTAAATCTAGCTCTGGCTGGGCGTGTTCCTGTACGTGTCTCGAATATAAACGGGAATATTAAGCCAGGGGATTACTTAACTTCATCGGATATTCCTGGTATGGCAATGAAGGCTACTCGAGCTGGCCCAATTGTGGGCCGGTCATTAGGTACCTTTACAGGAGAAGGAGGGATGACGACTGGAATTGTTCTGGTCTATGTTCAGACGGGTTATTATAATGGAGAAAGCTTGGCAGACTTTGCGGCCATAGATGGATTAACTGTCGATTCTGGGTTGCCGGTAGATTTTGGTAGGCAAGTGTTGGCTAAATTTACCTTAGAACAGCAGGATCCTGATCATCCTTCTAATCCTTTGGCATTAAATACTTCCGATCTGTTGGTAGATAGATTAGCTGCTGCATTTGAGATTATTACACCAAAAATAACCGCCAACTCTATTTTTGCAGATACTATCTCTCCGAGTTCAGGCAATGATCTAACTTTCGAAATAGGTGAAGATGGTAAATTCGTCTTGCGGCGAGCTAGTACAGATCCTCCCGTAGATGGGGAGGGCACGGTGTTAGGTGATCAAATTTTAGTTAGTTTTGATGCTTTAGGTAATGCTTTCTTTGCAGGTGAAGTTACTGCAGGGTCAATTAGTATAGCCACAATAACTGGCTTAGAAGAATTAACCCAAGGTTACACAGACAGTTTGTCTGCTCAGAATGTAATTCTGACAGACTTAACTGCGAGACTGGATATTTTAGAAAATCCAGAACCTATAGACCTTAATAACTTAATTGTCACAAATAGTTTGGCAGTAAGTGGAAGTCTGACGGCAGCCAATGGTTTGTTGGTTGATTGGGTTGGATCTGTGGGATCATTGATAACCTTTAACAGTGATGTTCAGTTTATTGGACGACCATACTTTAATACAGATACAGCTGGTTTTGCGCTAGTCTCTGCAGGTGAAAGGTTTGTTGATGTCACCTTCGAAAGTCCATACTTAGAACAACCAATTGTTAATGCGACTATTACTGTTGATGATGATCCTGGATTGATTGGAGAAACAAACCCAGAAATTATTGCACAAATTCAAGCCCTACAGTCTGCCAGCGAAGAATCATTATTTGTGGATGATTTTAGATTCTTAGTTACTAGAAAGAGCGAGCGAGGCTTTAGAATTCTGTTAAATAAGCCAGCGACGCGAGATATTAAATTTAGCTGGACAGCCTTTGCTGTAAAAGGTGCAAAAACATTTAGTACGATTGTTCCCCCTCCGGCAGATAGTCCTCCGGCAGATAGTCCTCCAGAAGAAATTCCTCCTCCGGCAGATAGTCCTCCGGCTGACTCATTTATTGGTCCAGTTTTTGGCCCAAACGATAGTCCTTCAGGGGAGAATGCTACATAAAAGCCACTCATTTATTGAGCGGCTTTTATGTTATAATTTAGAGACATTGAGTAAAAAAATGAACAATAAACTTAAAATTATTATTTGTGGATCGATAGCAATCTTGCTTATTTTTGGCTTAGGGGTATTATTCACCAAAGATTTTTTAAGTAACAATACACAGAATTGTGACGCATCTAAATACAAAAGTATCAATCTTGCATTGGTATGTAGTGATCCACCAAAGGTAAATAAAAAAAATTATATTGAATTTAAGGCAAGACTGACCGAGGTGATAGAACAGAAAAAAAGTTCTGGTGATATTATCAATGCCTCTGTTTATTTTAGAGATTTGAATAACGGCCCTACTTTTGGTATAGAGGAATATAGTAATTTTTCCCCAGCAAGTTTATTGAAACTTCCTTTATTTTTAACTTATCTTAATTTAGAACAAGAAAATCCTGGATTATTAGATGTTGAGGTGGCATTCAAAGATCCTAATATAGATTTTGAACAAAACTTTCCTCCGAAGTATTCTGCTGACGAGAGTAAAACTTATACAGTTCGAGAGTTATTGAGGTATATGATTCAATACTCCGATAATCAATCCTATTATATCTTAACCGAATACTTAAATGAGATCTCCCCAAACCATAATGCACTCAAAGAGACTTTTACTGATCTGGGAATTATCAACCCTAAGGATGAGCTTGATCAAACAATTAATGTAAAGTCGTATGGTTCAATTTTTGTCCAGCTATACCATTCGTCGTATTTAACCGATAAGGATAGCTCTGAGTATGCGCTAGATATTTTATCTGGATCCGATTTTACAAATGGCTTATCACTTGGATTACCAGATGGTATTAGAGTGGCACATAAGTTTGGAGAAAGATCAGGCGCAGGTATTAATTATAAGCAACTACATGATTGCGGAATTGTTTATTATCCAGAAAATCCATATCTTGTTTGCAT
>CAZZEB010000145.1:0-2939 GCA_964652495.1 uncultured Gammaproteobacteria bacterium | reverse complement strand
AATTATCTCATTAGAAGGACAAAAGTTCTAATATTCCATGCTTGCATACCATCTCGGCTGACACTAATTTAATATGTTCTAACTTATTATTTATTTGAATTTAATGCTTCACGCATTTTGGAATTAGCCTGAATAATTTGTTCATATATTTCTGATAACCTCATATTATCTTGAGCATATTGAGTAATATCTCTATATTCAACTGCATAATCTATTAAGCTACGAATATTCTCAACTCGTGGCTTTTTGATTTCTTCCATCCAACGATCATGAGGGAATAACCATAGATGAAAATGACTACTTCTTTCCTCTTGTATTAAAGTTACTTCTTGAATACCCAATACATCATTCATAGCATTTCTAATTCTAAATACCAGTTTATTGTAACTGGTTTGCTCTTCTCTGTTAAAATCTAAAATCCTTTGAATATGTCTTCTAGTCTCCAAAATATAGAATCCAGGAATCGGGGTTTCGAAATCTTGATAAACCCCAAAAAGTTCATCTTTATATACAGATTTTAATCCCTCAATACCCAAACTATCCTTATCAGTACAACCAATACACGCAATTTGGTGAGATGTTCCTTCAAATGAGACAACTTCTTTTTTCACTAAGCGAGAATATCAAAAAATTATATCAAAGTACACGAAGGCTACTTATTTCCACCCTCGGGGTGGTTTAGCTTTGCACCTATTCGTTAAATAAGCTAGCTCTAGTTAAATATGTTCGAGTTTGTTATGCCAAATTCTGAGTATTTATAGGAGTTTCTACAGCAATCCAAATATCATCCTTTTCGCATGTATATGAAATTTTTTGATACTCTTTGTATAAATCGCCACTCTTTTGATTACTGGTAATATCTTTGCTAATAATATTCATTTCTTGTTGGCAAACTGGACATTTCATAATTTATTAAGCTGATTCTAATTTACTATGTCTTAACTTTTATGCTAATAGCTTTTGAAACTCTTCTTTTGATAACTGTAATAAATACCCATCTTGCGCAAGCGGATTCCCGGTAATCTCTCTGTCGAACCAGTCTAAGGACTCAAATGAATTTGCATCATCTTCTGAACTAAAGTTCACTTCCGCCCTTATTAAACCTTCATATTCCCCATGATAAACCCTGAGTACAATCCTTGGATTCTCTTGAAGCTGGTAGCTTTCTCGTTGGATATGCTGCTGTGAGTATAGCTTTAATACATCAAATTCATCTTTAGTTATTTTTATCGTAGTTCCATCTCGAACAAGATCACTTTCATTAACTTTTCGTTCTAACTCAAAATCTTCATTAATTTTCTGTACCCGAATTACTATAGAGTTTTTGTTGTACAAATAATACCTGTCATAGATATCTTTTTTAATATTTGATAAGTCTGGTAAATCTTTCACCAAAAACTTTCTAGTTATAGATTTATTCATTAGCAAAAGTATATACCTTTGAGTCTAGAAGTTCGAATTATAATAAACCGATGTACGAATAAGCGAATACAGAATTAATTCCCTCGGGATGGTTTAGCTTTATACATCTACTTTAAATTAGGCTGGCTCTGGTTGACTATGTAGGAACTTATTACAGCAGTTTTTAAATAAGTAAATCCGATCTATGTTCAACAGCTTCATGTTCTAATGAAACCATCCATAAATACCAACCTCTGGGTATAGTTATAGACTTCTCTGGGGTTACCCGCCAATTATGCTTTGGTGTACTTTCGAGGAACTTTGTCCAATTGGGATTAGGTTCATCAGGGAAGAATGATTGTAATCTAAGTGCAGTACTTATAGCTCGAGTCTGTATGGCTTTCCACTCCCATGAACTATATTTGTTCGACTGATACGCATTAAAATCATCAACCGATCTAAAATCAAACACCTTATTGCTATCAGGATCTGTATAATCTTTGAAAGCCATTTGTGATCTGAGTTTAGTTAACTTATCTTTACTATCAAAAACTTGTAATTGCCACTCCTCCCATCCAAGAACATGTCCCACCACTAATGCTCTTGTTCTGCCATCACTACTATTTTCGGCTGCTTGATCATCAGTCATTCCTCGGATCGCCATTAAATAATCACCCGTCGTAACACTATGAAGCTTAACCAAAGCATTATATCTTTCATTAACTGGTAATGAAGCTATACCAATTAGATTTTGGTACCAACTATCGGGATTAAAAAGTATTTTCTCTCTTGTCACAGACGAAGTATAACAAAAGATTTAACATCGAGCATTAGGCATATCGTCATGGCTGCCGGGCTAGGATTCCCTTCGGTATACTCAGGGTAAACTTCTCATCCATGCTCTCTTTCTTTAATCTTCAGATGATCATGCCATTCCGTAGCCTACCTGACCTTCGAAGCATCAGCGTAAGAGGTGGCGAAGTATGGCTGGCTCTGATTGACTGTATCGGAACTTTTTACATTAATAATGATTCAGTTAGTCTGATGGGAGCTTAAGGCTTTCGCTTAGTTTAAAGCAGTAAACATATTTCTAACTCCAGTTATCGCTTTCTTTGCACCCACAAATGATAAGGTACCTTCTTTAAATTCAATAATTGCCATATTATCCAACCAATTTGCCCCACTTGGATCTTTTCTAAATTCTTCTCGTAATTCTTGAGTTTGTACTACTCGATCACGAAACATTCTTTCTAAATGAGTATCCATAATTGAGTAATCATTTGGACGAACTAAATCTGATGCAACCGCTCGAACAATCGGATACCAATGTCCTGCAACATAACTAAATCCATCCATAAACGGGAAGGTATTTGGTAGGGAAAAATGAGGAATGGTGTTCGGAGCTAATTTATATCTTGCTACTAGCACTGGATCTATATCCGGAGTAAATCCATGTTTATTATAATTACGAAAATGATTCCACAAACCTGAACAATCGTTACTTAATGTCTCAAAGATTATTGTATATGGCGAATTAT
>CAZZEB010000144.1:0-2944 GCA_964652495.1 uncultured Gammaproteobacteria bacterium | reverse complement strand
TTGCTGGGGGAGGAGTTCTTTTCTGGCAATATCAGAAAAGTCAGCAAGAATTAAAATCTCTCCAAGCCAATACCGCAGCCTCACAACAAGCTCAAACTGAGTTACGACAGTTAGTTTCTGAGGTTAGCAAATTAATTGATGTCCCAACTTCAGAGGACCCAACTGTCGCTACAGTCACCAGTATTGATAAATTAAAAGATCAGCAATTCTTTCAGAAAGCTAAAAATGGCGATAAGGTATTAATCTATACCAGTGCAAAAAAAGCAATTCTTTATGATCCAGTAGCTAAAAAAATTATCGACGTCGCCCCAGTTAATATCGGTAGCGCTTCTGGTGAATTATCAGATCTAGCACAACCAAATGCCTCAGTTAATCCGATTCGTGTCACATTTAGAAATAGCACCCAGACAACTGGTTTAGCAGGGCGGATTGAAGCTGATTTAAAGAAAGCTTTACCTCAAGTTACCACCGCCGGTAAAGATAATGCTAAAGCAGAATCCGCCAAAACGATTGTGATCGCGTTAACTGAACAAGGACAAGCTGATGCAGCAATAGTCGCACAAACATTAAATGCTACAGTTGGCGAATTACCTAAAGACGAAGTTAAGCCTACAAACGCCGACATTCTAGTCTTAATTGGTTCAGATCGTAGCCAATAATTAAAGATTCTTCACATTTAATAGTTTTTGTGCCACAATGTCTTCAACCAAAGTGTCACTCGACTATTTATTTTTTATCTTCTGCCCGAAGTCAGCTCTTTGGTAAAGGTCTTATTCTATGCGTCTAAAATTATTCTTAAGGCTATTACTAGCTGTCGCTTTTGCGTTACCAGCATTTATTTTTTCCGAAGTTGTTCCGGATATTCCACCATTTAATCGCAGTATTTTGAGGCTCTTTATCACTTTATGGTTTGGCTTATTAGGGTATGGGGTCTTCCCAGATATGGCTACCCGCATTACCACAGCCATTGCCAATATTACTAATACCTTTACCTCAAGAGTCAGTACGGAAGTGATGAGTCAAATGCTTCGACTTCAGAAACAAACAACTAGCAGTACTTCTCCAGCGCCAGCAGCTATTAATAATGTTAGTCTACCGTTGGTTTTAGATACTTCAGCTATTATTGATGGCCGAATTTTAGATATCGCTAAAACTGGATTTATTTTTGGTACATTACTTTTACCTGAGTTCGTTTTAACTGAATTGCAGCAGGTAGCAGACTCTAATGATTTTTTAAAACGAAGTCGTGGTCGTCGCGGTTTTGAAACAATCGAGGAGCTAAAAAAAATCAAAGGAATTAGGCTTGAAATATGGGAAAAAGAGGTTGGAGGTAAACAAGTTGATGATAAAGTCATCAAGTTAGCTAAGAGTCTTCATGGTCGAATTTTAACTACAGATTACAATCTGAATCGTGTTGCCTCATTATCGGGTGGCCAAGTATTAAATATTAATGATTTAGCTAATGCTTTAAAGACTTTAGCTGTACCGGGAGAGATGATCGATATTAAAGTAGTTCACTTAGGTAAAGATCCAAAGCAGGGAGTAGGCTATTTTAATGATGGAACAATGATTGTTGTTGAAGATGGCGGAGATTTAGTGGGTAAAGAAGTTAAAGCTGAAGTTACCCGCATGCTTCAATCATCGGCTGGCAGAATGGTCTTTGCTAAATTGCACTACTCTCAGAACCATAAGCCTAAGCCAACTAATTTGATGCAATAAATCATAAAAGTTATTAATTCCCTTGTTCCTCAAGGTCTTCCAAAGTTATCCACAAGATTAAGAATGTTGTCCACAGTCAAAAAGTCGCTAAAAGAAAAGATTGTTATAACAGTCTAAAATATTCAATATATCCTAATTTAAAAACTCTAGGCCTATCAATATTTATCTAAGTTTTTCCTATGGGATTACTGTTTCTTGACAAATAATTCTGGGGTTGATAAAATTGCTTTAAATGTTCACCTTAAACTTTCTAATTGGTAGAAATAACAAATGGAAAGTAGCCAAAAAGGCCCGTAATCTGGATAACGATCAGTTAAGTCAGGTGAGGAAAGCGATGAGCGACGGCAGGTTAATTACAGCCGTTAAAGGTTAGTAAAGTAGAGCAGACGGCTACTTTATTAGCAGCACATTAAGAAATTTTTGCAGAAAAAAAGAGCATTACTACCGCAGACGGACTCGAATAGCAATGCCCTTTTAATAAAGACGAAAATAACCTCAAGAGCAGTTAGAAGTTATTTTCTGCATTAAGCATTTCACATACCGTGAAAACTGTCAAGAGGTTATTTTAGCTTCAGATTTTAAAAACTGTAGCGATTTGGATTGGGAATTAGTCTAGGGCAGGGACTAGTTCCCAATTTAAGTCACTACCATATAGCCAATTAGTGTCTTCTAGTATTTTTGTCGGGCAATTAAGCAGTTTTCCACTGAAAATTAATAGTTATCCACAAACTATTTTTATTAAAAACCCATAATAATACTAAATAGACCTAGAGTTATATATAAATAGACTGATAGATATTAAAAAATAAGTTTGAAAGGTTAATTTATAGAGTCTCATAATAATTAATTAAATAAAGTCGCTTGACACTAAACAATTGATGAATTACCATTACAGCAGTAAATCGATAGTTTGTCTTCAAAGTAGTCAAGTAACATCCGATTAAGAGAAATCAAATAATTTTCTAAATTATGCCAAATACACGTTCATTTAAACCAAAAGCGAGTGATCAAGTTACCGATATGGATTCGGATATCTCTAACTCAAATTACAATAATTCCGGATCAGGTGTGGGTGATTTTGTAAACCCTCCAGCTTCGAATCAATATTCTGAAAACAATCAATCTCAATCAAATAATTATGGGGGAGATAATGATTATAATTCTCGAGATAACGGTTACCGTGGAGGCTATCGCCGAGGTGGTAACAATGGCGGCGGCGGATATC
>CAZZEB010000143.1:0-2981 GCA_964652495.1 uncultured Gammaproteobacteria bacterium | reverse complement strand
CAGGCTGACCTTCCATCCCCAATTTGACCAAATCTTGAAACGATTTCAGTGCTTCTGGAAACCACTTTTCAAGCTGTTCTAGAAATACTCCTGATAATGAATAACTGACCTTAAACTCAGGATATCTTTGGAGCAATTCGTAGATTAATGCATTAGTCGGCATATAACACTTATTAATTACTCGCTCTAATATATATTTATTATTAAGACTACTTTCTGAATTATCATTAAAATAGTCATGATCATGACCAACATCGAAAGCACGGTATTTTTTTACGCGCCAGGGTTGATGAACTTGAAAATAAAAGCAAATGGCAGGCATCTTATTTATGTTACGGTAATTGCTGGTTTAAAACCAGTTACCAACCTTTCATATAAATGACTTACTTTCTTCGCAGCTTCACTCCAGCTTAATCTTTTAGCATCTAACTTACCATTATCACCTAGACATTGCTTCAAAGACATATTTACTACAACACCCAATATCTTATCTGCCATATCATCGATATCCCAAAAATCAGCTTTTAAGGCATGGGTTAAGGCCTCAGAGATCCCAGACTGCTTGGAAACCAAAACTGGAGTGCCATTAATTAAAGATTCTAACGGAGTTATTCCAAATGGTTCTGAAACTGAAGACAAAACAAATAGATCTGCGGTTCGATACATTCGAGTTAGATCATCACCCCTAAGAAAACCAGTAAACATCACTTTGTCTGATATCTGCAAATGAGCTGCCTGTTGAATAATTTGGTGCTCCATATCACCTGCTCCAGCGATAATAAAGATTACTTTATCCTGACACTCTAAAACTCGCTTCGCTGCTTGGAGGAAATAATCGGCACCTTTTTGCATTGTGATCCGACCTACAAACAATACCACTTTATACCCCGCATCTTTCAACTTAATTATATTGTTATATGGATTTTCGATCTCTGGATAATCCCGCTCTTCAATTCCATTCCAAACAACCTCAATCTTAGATTCAGGAATACCATATCGACTGATAATAATTTGTTTAGTGTAATTAGAAACCGCGACTACTAAATCTGCTTGTTCCATCCCATATTTCTCAATATCGTAAATTCTTTGATCCACATGTTCACCAGATCTATCAAATTCAGTTGCATGAACATGCACTACCAGTGGTTTACCTGTTAACTTTTTAGCTTCGACCCCTGCTAAAAACGCTAACCAATCATGGGCATGAATCACTTCAAAATCTTCTTTTTGCGCCACACCTCGGGCATTAATAGCGTACCGGCAAACTTCTTCAAATAGATTATTACCGTAATTACCATCTTTATGCAGAGTTCGTTCCAAATAAGATGTGGCAGTGGCATACGGAAAGAGCATTGAGTTTAATTCAGTAACATTAACAGAGTTATCAGCAAAGACTAATTTGGTGAAGTTAGCGTCCACGTTAAGACGCTTAGGCAGGACGAATGTTATTTGTAGCTGATTTTCGGCCAATGCTCTGGTTAATCCAAAACATGCGACTCCTAATCCGCCACTATTGTGTGGTGGGAATTCCCACCCAAACATTAATATTTTCATTAGGGCATGATAAAAAACGGGTATTCCAACCCATCATGACCTTTGTTCTATTCTTATTATGAAACATGCATATATAAGTAGCAAGAGGAAAAATCAGCACCGAATTTAGAGTGTAATATCAACTAAATTGCCACTAAAATAAGCTCAAACCTTCTCCATGTCACTTGTATCTTGCTTCTTCTCCCTTCTCTCTTGTCTCTTCCCCTAACTTGCGTGAAAAATATTATTTTTACGTGGAAAAGTAGCTTACTCAACCTTAGGCAAGGCTAGTTATTAAATCGCCGAATAACTCCGACACAGCGACCCTGAATTTTAATATCTGTCGCATAAATTGGTTGCATTGTAGAGTTTGCAGGCTCTAATCGAACTCGATTTGCTTCTTTATAAAAACGCTTTAAAGTCGCTAATCCATTGTCTAGTAAAGCAACAACAATATCACCATCATGAGCATAAGTGGTTTCTTCAATAATCACAAAATCTCCATCTAAGATTCCATCTTCGATCATCGAATCACCTTTGACTTGCAGCACAAATGATTGTTTTTTATCGGACAAATTTACGGAATTAGGTGCCACTGAGATTGTCGCATCAGGATCTGTATAAGGCATGATCGGTTGACCAGCCGCAATAAAACCGAGCACTGGCAACTCAATATTTTTGAGCTCATTGGCAATCTGATTGTCTAGCACTTCAATCCCCCGGACTGCTCCTTCAAATTTCCGGATGATTCCTTTGCTAACCAAAGCTTGCAAGTGTTCATGAACTGTTGCCAAAGAAGAAACACCCAGATACTCAGCAATTTCAGCTAAAGTCGGAGAATATCCATATTTATTAATATATTTACGAATATATTCTAATATTTGTTTTTGGCGTCGATATAAGGTAACTGGCATATTTTATGATCTCCCAATTAATTTCTTTTCGGGTTATCTATGCATTAATTTACCAATAAAAACCCGAATCTGTCAACTACCACAAACTAGATCAACTTAAGAATTAATCTATATAAATCATAGTATAGATTGCCGCGTCGAAGACTCCTCGCAATGACAAACATGGGTATTCTTGAATCATGAATCTCGATTCTCTCCTGTCTAACCCCTACACCCTACAAGCTATTAATGCTATACTACAGAAATGGATTTCGCGCATTTACTACACGGAGACCTTAAAACATTAATCGAAACCATCGGCTATATTGGTGTCTACACTATTATTTTTGTTGAATCTGGTTTATTAATCGGTTTCTTCCTTCCAGGTGACAGCTTATTATTTACCGCCGGCTTTCTAGCTTCTCAAGATTTCTTTAACATCTATTATCTAGCTATTGGTTGTTTCGTCGCCGCCGTTACAGGTGATTCAGTTGGCTATTATATCGGCCACAAATTTGGTCTCAAGATATTCAATCGCGAAAATTCCAAACTCTT
>CAZZEB010000142.1:1195-2989 GCA_964652495.1 uncultured Gammaproteobacteria bacterium | reverse complement strand
AGTTCCTGTCGTATCGGAAGTGCCATTAGCAATATATACGCCATAGTTATTGATAGTTCCCGTTGAGGTTACGGTAGCGGTATTTGAAACATATTGCCCATATACATTGACTGTAGCAGTAGTTGAAGTTGTAGATGATGGGGCTGAATATTGACCATATAGATTAATAGTCGCGCTGCTGGTATTTACACCAGTGGTGGCTGGAGCTGAATAAATGCCATAGGTATTTTTAGTTCCTGAAGTTGTGGCGCCACTTTGAGTCACTGCAGAATAAATGCCGTACAAAGTATCTGCTGTAGTGGAGGATGAAGTCAAAGTTGAATACATACCGTAACCTGTTTTTGCTGCAGCACCGGTTAACGTATTAGTTAAATGAATTCCATAGTTAGTATTAGCATTAGTTGTACTATCACCGGCATTAATTAAGGTTGTATATTTAGTGCCGCTTCCTGAAGTCACAACTGAGTCAAAAACAATTGATCCAAAATTGTAGGTGTTAAAGGTTAAATCGCTGGAATTGAATGTTTCTCCAGACCGGATATAAAGTGGAGCAGCACTATTTATATAAGAAGATGTTGGATTAGAGAAGTTCAAGTCATAAGCGATTGAGACATCGCCAGCCGCATTAAAGGCCGCTGGTAGTGAGGTCGTAAAGGCAGTTTCAGATACAGAGAAGACCGAGCTAGATCCATCAACGATATTAAATAAATTACCACTGGTCGTACCATTGGCACCTATACTTAATCTAAATAGATCCCCGGAGCCAGTTGTGGATGAGCCAGGTGTCCAATCTAGGCTCATTAGCCGACCTGAGGTATAAGCTGTTGAAGTCGAAGATAAATTGAATCCGATACCAGAGGTTAGCCCATCAAGTGATACATCAAAGCCCTTACCTGTAGTCAGTGAATCAGCCACTAATGAGAACACATTTCCTGTCATTACTCCGGTATTGGTGATACCAAAGTCAGTAGCTGAGGTTGAGCTAGAGTCAATGTCAAATTTAGCATCAGGTGAGACATCGCCAACACCGATATTGCCATTACCAAGTACAGTCATAAAGTCAGCAGCTGAATCACCAATCTGGAATACTTCATCAGTGGCAGCTAAGTCAGTAGTAGTTTTAACTGAGATAGCTTCGGTAGTCGTCTGTCCTGATGGAGCAGCTGAGTTTAAGATCAATCGTCCAGCTGAGCCGCCTGAGGTCGCGATAGTTAATGTCCCAGCTCCAGTAGTAGATTGAGTAATTGAGCCATCAGCGATGGTAGTGGTTGATCCAACTATCAATGATGTGTCAGTATAAATGCTACCTTCAACTCCAGCTGAACCAGCCACAAATAGATCGTCGCCATTGACCACAAATCCAGCATTCGCCAATGTTTCAGTCGATGCCCCTACCAACACATCATCAGTCGTATAAACTGAACCAGCAGTACCATCAGTTGAGGTATCGATAGTAAGTAATCCGTTAGTATCAACTGTGAATCGAGCATCTTTGGTTCCATCGGTATGGGTTAAGCGGAGTTGTTCCGAGGTTGATAAGATTTCAAGTTGGGCATCCGCAGTTGTATCTCCCAACCCGACATTCCCTGCAAAGTAAGATTGGGCAGCAGCATTTGAGTAAAGTGCCCAATTACCTGCTGCGGAGGCTACGGTGTTGATATATAAACCGTAGTTATTGGTAGCATTTGCAACTGAAGTAAGATAGATGCCATAGTTGGCGTCTGCAGTTCCGCTAGCACTTGCAAAAGCTCCATAATGGTAATTACTTCCTGTTGTTCCAATATTACCACTTGC
>CAZZEB010000142.1:0-1185 GCA_964652495.1 uncultured Gammaproteobacteria bacterium | reverse complement strand
ACTTGCGGATAGCGAAATTCCTGCGATATTAACCCCATCTGCAGCATTAGAAACAGCACCGCTAAAACTACCGCTAAAATTACCACCTCGTATACTTAAACTATTACCAGCACCTGCAGAATTCACGGTACCACTATATGTCGCGCTGCTCGATAACCCTTGAAGGAAAGTAGTATCCCCTACGGGGTCAGTGAAATCGCCTGATGACGAAGCTGTTATCTTTAGTCCGTTCTTTGTAGGATTGCTCGCCGAAGTAATTGTAGTAGAGTCCGTCAATGTAATTTGTTGGGCATTTATGCTCGAGTCCAATGTGCTATTGGTCAGGCTAACAGTTAATCTGTCTCCAGGTGTTGCTGTTCCTATTCCCACATTACCATTCATGAAAGCGGCCGCATACTCAGACCCCACTCCAGTCCCAGCATCTACATAGAGAGCAGTCAGAGTAGAGGAAGTATCATCATTTGCTCCAGCGATGTATAGACCATAACCAGTTGATGAATGAGCAGCATCGGTATCAATGGTGGCGTTAATCCGAGCGCCCGTACCAGTGATACCAGCTGAGTCGCGGAGGATGTAATCTAGATTAAAGCCGATATTGTTGTTGGTCACAGTATCAACATTTAGATCAAACACACCAGTGGTGAGGGTCGAATCAGTAGTCGCAGCATCGATAGTCAAAGATCCAGCAGCTGGGAAGAGGACATCAACAGTTGAATCATCATCGAATGTCCAGAATGTCGTGCCATTATCTTGAATTGCAAAAGCACCAGTGGTATTCATATTAAAGGTTAGGCCAGTTGTGTCATCGATCTCCATAGTCAAATCAGTAGCCGTGACTGAATTAGCATAGACATCATCGAAGGTAGTTGATGCGCCAGGAGCAAATGACACCCAAGTGTTCGCATCGTAACAACCTTTGAAGACATTATCTGAATCATTAAAGTAGATATCTCCAGCAGAACAGGTAGAGGGATCTGTTCCATTACTCTTGCCTAGCAGATTTATTGTTCCAAAATCTACACCATCATCATTAGCATAGCGAGCACTGAAGATGGTATCTGTACCAGCAGTATTAGTAGTTAAAGCAATGGTGCCATTAGTATCATTATTAATAGTCTCACCATTGGTAAAGATGATATCAGCTCCTACTCCGGTAAAGGTCAGACCAGTTGTACCAGAGATATC
>CAZZEB010000141.1:0-2990 GCA_964652495.1 uncultured Gammaproteobacteria bacterium | reverse complement strand
TCAATCAACAAATTTCTTAGTCGATAATTTAGATTCTGCAAAGCGACGAGTTAATTTAGCTCCATTCTTAACCTCAACTGACGGTTTGATTTACAAATAATCTGATATTAATCCAAGTAGATAGAGTCTTCTAATAAGTATTCACCCATTTTAGTGCGATTTATTTCAACTACCACTGCTCCACAACCTAAAAATAATCCTAAATTATGAACTATTTCCCGGACATATGTGCCACTTGTGCATTCAATCTCTAATTCTAGTTCAATAACCTCTGTATCAGAGGAGACCTCAGCTAATTCTTGCCATTTTCTAATGCTACTTTCCTGTCTGTAATCGCCATTTACCAGACTAATTTTATTTATTGCTATTTTAACAGCTGAGCGTAGATCAATAGTAGATTGATCTATCGATCTAAATGAAGTTATCTGAACAACTTTGTGTGGTATGTCAATTTCATTTAATCTGCCTTGCTTTGCCCACCAAAATAGAGCATGACCTTTAACTGGTTTAGATGAATAAGGTGGATAGTTCTGAGTAATCGATCCGGTATTTTGATTTATAAAGTTTTTCAGTAATTCTTGCCAATTATTAGAAGGGGACTGCCATTTATTTTGGGTTAATTCACCCAGTAAATCATAGCTATCTGTTGCAATTCCTAACCAGACTTTAAATTTATACGTTTTATCCAAAGATAAAAATTGATCTCTCTGCTTATTTATATCTCCAACCAGTAATAGAATTACTCCGTGAGCTAGAGGATCAAGCCTCCCCATGTATGAGACTTTGTCAGAACTAGGATGGAGAGCTTTGTATTGATCAACTAATTGTAGCGGTGTTAATCCAATTGGTTTATAGATGTTTATAACTTTTGACACAGCCTATTTTAACAAGAAATAGATAAAATTCATAAAAATAAAAGCTATGAATATTTTTTAAAAAGATAGAGTATAATATGCCCACTCAATGGCTAAATCAACTTCAATTTATATCTGTCAGCAGTGCGGTTTCAAAGCCAGTCAGTACTATGGTAAATGTCCGGAATGTAATACTTGGAATTCTTTAGTCGAAACTATCGAATCCAGTCCGACTAAAGGCAATTCCAAAGGCCAGTCACGATCTCGAGCAGCTGGCACTATTGTTAATTTAAAAGATGTTGAAAAATCATCGGAAAAAAGAGTTTCAACTACAATCGGTGAATTTGACCGGGTACTTGGGGGTGGAATTGTTAATGGATCAATTGTCTTAATTTCAGGAGATCCCGGTATTGGAAAATCGACCCTATTAACTCAACTAGCCTTAAATGTCAGTGACACCTTATATGTCGCCGGAGAAGAATCACCTCGTCAAATCAAACTCCGAGCTGATCGTATAAAGCCAAATTCAAGTTTAAAAATCCTCAGTGAAATTGATGTTGATGTCATTATTTCCACCATCGAACAAGTTAAACCACAGTTAGTAATTATCGATTCAATTCAGACTTTAGTTACATCAGATTTAAATGCCGCTGCTGGTTCTATCTCCCAAGTCCGTGAGTGTAGTTATCGATTACAGCAATTAGCTAAATCAATTCATTGTCCGATCTTTCTCGTCGGTCATATTACCAAAGAAGGGACAGTTGCGGGACCTAAAACATTAGAGCATTTAGTTGACGCTGTTTTAACTTTAGAGGGAGAATCAACTAGCAATTTCAGAATACTTCGCACCACTAAAAATCGCTTTGGAGCTACCGATGAAGTTGGTATCTTTGAAATGGCTGAATCTGGCATGATTGAGGTCTCTAATCCATCGCAGATATTTTTAGAACACAAAGTTAATGCTCCGGGATCAGTAGTTGTCAGTGTGCTAAATGGTGTTCGACCTTTATTAATTGAAATTCAAGCACTTGTCACTAAAAGTTATTTACCCTCTCCACGCCGAGTTGGTACTGGTATAGATAATAATCGCTTGCAGCTTCTAGTTGCTGTTTTAGCTAAAAGATGTCGTCAGAATCTTCATGATCAAGATATTTTCGTAAATATTACTGGGGGATTAAAGATTGCTGAACCAGCTGCTGATTTAGGAATTTGTTTAGCAATTGTCTCTTCATTCCAAGATCGATCGATTGATCCGCAAACTGTGATTATCGGTGAAGTTGGATTATTAGGTGAAGTTAGACCAGTTAGAGGTCTGTCCAAGCGAGTTTCAGAGTCAAAACAATTAGGTTATCCTAATGTTATCTCTCCTGAGAATGTTAAAAGCGTTAGCCAAGCGCTGACTAAATTATTATCCAAAAACACCAACTTGGATTGATCCTTACCTTTTCATGGTATTATAATAACCATATGGCGAATGAACCAAAACTGAAAGAATCAAAATATAAATCAATCGATGATATTCTAGAAGCTTTAAAAGACAACTCCTCTGAATCTTCTCATCGTTCAGAATCGTTAAAACCAGTCCCAGAACCTGAAGTGGAGGAGGACAATGATCCAATAGCAGACCTACCATCACCGGATGAGGAGGAAGATTTAGATCAGACTGTAGTAGAAGATGAACCGACAGAGGATGAAGTTGATTCAAGTGAAGCTGAAATGATCGATGAGGATGACGATTCTGAGCCAGAACCTCAAGCTCCAACTAATGTTAAAACTGCCAAAGAATTACTTCAACACCTTCAAACAACAGAAGCACCACGGCAAGTTATCCAAGAAGAGAATTCTTATTCAAATGAGGAAATTGATTCAGATTTGGATTCAGATCCAGAGCCAGAGGCAGAGCCAACTATCACCTCAGAATTACCGCCACATCAAAGCGCCGTATTCGGCGAACCTCCCCGACAACCTAACAGCTATCCTGAAGGAGATAATTTTGAGACTCGTTATAATTTAGGTCCAGATTACCCATCACAACATCATGAACCTCAAACTCCGTCCCGGGAAGATGATATAACTGAACATAGTTTAAATGATTTAGCCTTAGTTCACCGCAATCAAGGAAACGCAAAACTCGCT
>CAZZEB010000140.1:423-2998 GCA_964652495.1 uncultured Gammaproteobacteria bacterium | reverse complement strand
GCGGTAGATTAGAGTCGTCTAGGCTCTATCGAAAAATCTCCAAACAGGTACCTCACGTATCTACCACACTCAGTCGGGTCTTGGAACTAAACAAAAATTTATGGTCGGATTTAGTTTTGGCTATGTTAAGTTCAGGAAGTGAAGTAAATCAACAAGCAGCAAGAAATCAATTATTCTACAGTTTGATTGATCAAAATATTGATCGTCATAATTTGTCTCTTGAGACAATCAAAAGGTCGATTCAAAGAGTCGGTCTATCACCCGATGACCTGATTAGTTCATGGGAATTGTCTCCGCGTAAAGATTATCGACCTGGTGGAGTTTATGAGTCATTTTTAGAAAACCTCAAAGCTTTGAATCAACTCGCAAATCGAAAACCCGATGCACCGAGGGTACTTGAAGAGTTATACGGAATTCGATCTTTTGGGCGTTACCCACAACGATTTTTACTCAATCAATATCGGCAGAGTCGACGTAAGGATCAGCCCACTTCGATATGGATCCATTCAGCAGGAGATTGGAGCGGTTCATTTTATAATAGTTCATATACTAAGAATAATATTCTAGATACTCTGGGTAAATCAGTTTTCGCTGTTGAAGCAGCAAGTGTTACTGAAATAAATCAGCGCTTAGAAAAAATTGCCGAGACTAACCCAAAAATGAATCGTCCAGATTGTCTAATAGTTACAGCACATGGGAATAAAAATACGGTTTGCTTACTAGATGGGCGTATAACCACTTGCAATCATCAAAATTGTCTCACTAGCTCCACTCTAGAAAACTCAGGAATTAGCTTTTTTGAAGATTTTTTTGCTAATAAACCGACGGTAATTTTGGATTCATGTCAAACGGGAGCTATCAATGGATTCGCGCAGCGATTATCCGCCAGATATGGGCTCACGGTATATGCTCCCGATATAAGTACTTCTTTGGGGGGTGTTTATTTACCTCGGAAATTTTTTGGTCCAAAAACATTAAAGGTTGAAGACCGAGATGGACATGTACTAGAAAAGTATGTTTCTGGAGTAGTAATCTCCCGCTGGTAAATTAATAAAGGCCGACCTGCAGGAACATCAGCATCATCTCATGATGGAGTAGTACATAATGATTTATGGCTCATTAGGCAATCAATATGATTAATCACATGAATATTGGCTAGTCCCAGTAGTAGTCCGCAGATTTGCATTAAGATTGTCTACTTTATATAATTCACAAAACTATGAGTTTATCTGAAAGAAAATACTATTATACTTTAACTAATGAGCATGGAATTCCGTTTCCAAAGATTAAGGTTGGGTTTATTCCAGTTCGATATCAAGGCAAACCTACTGACCAGATCTACTCAGCTCGCACACAAATGAGCGAGTATTGGCACCAAGGTGGGGATAGATTAGTTAAACTATTTCAAGATTCAGAAAGTCGCGAGAAGTTGATGAGAATACCATGGGGTGATGAAAGTTCATTTTACGTCATGTCTCTTCGTGTAGTTCGGCGGTGTGTGCGTGATACCAGAAACAGTGTCACTAGAGCTCATATAGGTTTAAATGTTGGAATTCCCGTAGATAATAGTCCTCAATCTTTAAGACTCAGCCATACCGAAACTTTACAATTAATGATCGGGGCTTTAGCGTTAGATAGTGCAAGCACCGCCAAATCTAAAAAGCGGGATTATTTAGCTGAATTCTTTGCTAACGAATTCTAATTAAATAGAAACGATTTTTTTTGTTAGATAAATACCCATTGTGAAGTTTATTTACCAGCATCAAGATTTCTCCTCAATCAAATCTATTATAGGTCCGACCTGGTTTAGCTAGACACAAAAATATTCGTAATCGATCTGATTCGACTACTCGGTAGGAGTCCCCGCCAGAAGCTGACCGTCACCCCGAAGGGGAAGAAACTAATCGTCAAAGATTGGAAGAAATAGCCTGTTTAATTACTTCGTGGTAAAATTCATCTCATGAGTCTAAAAGTTGGAACAGCCAGAGTGAGAATCAACTTAATAAATTAGCCTCAATTGAAGATAACTATCGCATACCCTACGAGTTTATAATTGAACTTCCCAAGCCTAGATACGAAAGGAATATTGTTCAAAGAGATGAATTAGGAAGGATTGTACATTCTAAACCACCCATTTCTCCTGTCTAGTATACTTAAAATAAGTTACGGTTTATTTGCTATAATCATTGAGAAGGAATATGAAGCAATGTCCTAAATGCAAAGAAGATATTAAGGAAGGTGCTACCCGTTGCCCTCACTGTCGTGCAGATTTACGAAACTGGTTTAGAAGGCATCCGATTATTACAGGTATTTTAGGATTATTTCTTTTGTCAGCAATCTTAACCAGTTTAGCGTCCCCATCTTCTAACTCTACTCAAAATCCACCATCCGATAATGAAACACAACAATCTACAAGTGTAAGCCCTGAAGAGATATTACCTGCACTTGAAATTTCAGATTTAACCGAGGAAGAGATAAAGACAAAATTCAATGCTTCTTACGAAGCTGGAAGCTTAATCCCTTCAAAGAAAGTTAGAATAACTGGATTTGACTATGGTAGATCAAACATTCAGAT
>CAZZEB010000140.1:0-413 GCA_964652495.1 uncultured Gammaproteobacteria bacterium | reverse complement strand
TGGCTATTCATTCTCAGAAAACCCCCAAGTTGAGAGTAATGCGTGGGCTGTCACTGGTTTTAATAAACCAACTTCAATTCCTATGACTAATCCAGGCATTCAAAATAGAACAGTTTATGTATGGCAAAATGATTCTACCTTTGCCCCTTATGCGATGGTGCAAGCAATTTATGAAGCTGATGGAAAAGTAGGTAAGATTGCTTTTTCTAAAGAGGATTTAAATACCGCTCAAAGTTCTGCTTCGTTGTACTCGGTAGAATAAATAAATTTTAGATTGCGCCATATGGCGTAATTTGATTATTCACATTTTCTGATGTAAAAATGCCTCTGCCTATTTTTGTAGATAGATTGCCAGTAGAGTTGTCAACAGATGCAACTTTTCCATCAGGTGAGTATGTTTTTGTTTGTCCAAA
>CAZZEB010000139.1:0-3002 GCA_964652495.1 uncultured Gammaproteobacteria bacterium | reverse complement strand
AAACTTGGCCTCGTTCTAAATTAGATTCTAAAACTAACTGATAAGCCCTGACGACGTCTCGAACATCACTGAAATCACGAACTGCTGAGAGATTACCTACGGACAATTCATTTTTATCCGAAGACTCTAAGGCAACAATTTGCGACACCATATCTGGAACAAAAAAACCTGGTCTTTGCCCAGGCCCGGTATGATTAAATGGTCTTAAGATAACAGTATTTAAACCCTGTGACTGACTATATTGATAAGTTAATCGATCAGCTGCTGCTTTACTCGTAGCATAAAAATTATTCGGTAGTAATAACTCTTTTTCAGTAATGTTTTCAGGATTTGCGGCTTTTCCATAAACTTCAGAGGAACTAATAAAAAGAATTTTTGGATCATATCCATCAGTTTGCTTTAGTTCTGAGACAGCTTGATAGAGATTTAAAGTTCCCATTAAATTAACATCAAACACTTGCCGAGCATCTTTTTCCCAAGTGGTAGCAATTGCTGCTAAATGAATAATACCGTCGGGTCGATGTTTGCGAATTTGACTAGCTAGGGCTGCTTTATCTGTCAGATCAATTGAATGATAATTGCCATTTTGATTATCAGATTTTGGCTGACGATCTAAACCGATAACCTGATATTTTGATGCGAGCCTCTCAACTAAGTGTTGGCCAACAAAACCAGTCGATCCTGTCACTAAGATCTTTTCCATGGGCATATCATACCACTCATTTGGTAAAATAGAATCATGCCAGAAAATTTAGAATTAGCAACTTTTGCAGGGGGATGTTTTTGGTGTACTGAGGCGATCTTTCAAAGATTAAAAGGGGTAGAAAAGGTAGTTTCCGGTTATACGGGTGGAGAATTAAAAAGTCCAAGCTATGAAAAAGTTAGTATGGGCAATACTGGACATGCTGAAGCCATTCAGATTAGTTTTAATCCGAAAATAATCGACTATCAAAAGTTGCTTGAAGTATTTATGGCAACTCATGATCCGACTACTCTGAATCAGCAGGGAGCAGATATTGGGAGTCAGTATCGATCAGCAATTTTTTATCATAATGATCAACAAAAGACACTTGCAGAGAAATTAATTAGAAAATTTACTAACGAAGAGAAGTACCCTAATTTAATTGTAACTAAAGTAGAACCAGCGAAAGAGTTTTATCCAGCTGAAAATTATCACCAAGATTATTTCAACAATAATAGTTATGCTCCGTACTGCCAAGTTGTAATCGACCCAAAAGTAAAAAAATTATTATTGCAACATTCTGATGAAGTAAAAGATGAGTATAAGTAGCTAATTTGTTTTTCCTTATAACAACGGTTAAAATAGTGGTATGTGTGCATTTTGCTCGAGCATTAATCTGCCGATTTGTGCAATAGATACCACCTGCAGTAGTACCAATTTACAAAATGCTAAATTGGCATTGATTAGTGCTGGACCAGTGTTAGGAGGAGTAAGCGTATGGCTAAAATCAACGATCAAAAGCCGCAAGAAAAGCATCAAATAACTAGAAACGATCTATATACAATTTTTCTGTCTGCTGTTCAGATTTACTTATTTTATGTTAATTTAGCAGCGATTAAATCAAACTTTATTAATCTACTTTATAACAAATCGACGATAACGATTATTATCTCAACAGTTTATAGCGGATTGTTATTTATGATCTTTATGAATTTGTTTAATCTCTGGAATAGCTATAAAACATTAGATTTATCGGAACAAAGATCAAAAATCTCGCAAACATTTATTATTACGCTGATAATCCTCTTAGCTAGTGCAGTGGCTGAATTTTTGATCATTAGAATGATACATTTACCAGTTCAGAATTAATTATGTGGAAGCTAGTTTTAGTCTTTTTATCCTTGATTTTTAGTTTAAGTTTGCCTGTAAATGTTCATGCTCAAGAAATTAAAGAAGAATTTCATAAAGCCGAAGTGCTTAGTATAAAACAAGACAAAGAGATTCAAGTTGGAGATAGCACTACACCATATCAGCAAGTGGAATTGAGGATTTTGGATGGTGAGAAAAAAGACCAAATAATTACAATAGACCATGGTGGCAGTTTTAGAATTAACCCGGATCAGAAAGTAAAAAGAAATGAGATTGTAATCTTAACTAAACTAGCCACACCGGACGGGGAAAAATATCTAATTACAGATAAATACCGAATAAGCCAATTGGGTTGGTTGTTTGCTTTATTTGCTGGTTTAGTATTTCTAGTTACAGGTAAAAAAGGTTTTGGTGCATTACTAGGATTAGCGATCAGTCTGGCTGTAGTTGTTTGGTTTATAACACCACGAATACTTGCCGGAAACGATCCTCTGCTAATCAGTATTATTGGATCAGTTTTTATTTTAACAATCACAATTTACCTAGCGCATGGATTTAAAAAACAAACAACTATTGCCTTAATTAGTACGTTAATCACATTAGTTGTTACAGGAATCTTAGCGGTATTTTTTACCAAGATAAGTGGATTAACTGGTATGGGAAGTGAAGAAGCTTACAGTTTGCAATTAGGGGGGCAGATGATTAATTTAAGTGGTTTGTTACTCGGCGGAATCATTATCGGGACGTTAGGTATTTTGGATGATATAACTACCAGTCAAACCGCAGCTGTTTATGAACTTCATCATACAGACAATAGTTTGTCGTTTGATAAGCTAGTTAAAAAAGCGCTGAATATTGGAAAAGAACATATCTCATCACTGGTGAATACTTTAGTTTTAGCTTATGCCGGTGCCTCGCTCCCCTTATTTATTTTGTTTGTATCAAATCCCCGTGGTATACCTTTGGAAATAATTATTAATGGCGAGTTAATTGCCGAGGAAATTGTCAGGTCACTTGTTGGAAGTATTGGATTAATTTTAGCAGTACCGATTACAACTGCCATGGCTGCTTGGTATGTTACTTACCGATCTAAATAGACTGCTTACCCCATTTAATTTTATTCCAGATTCTTTCATGAACAAAATATAGAAGACTATTAGAAATAGTTGTC
>CAZZEB010000138.1:0-3009 GCA_964652495.1 uncultured Gammaproteobacteria bacterium | reverse complement strand
TCAAATAACTCTTCTGGATCTGGATGCTCTTTATCCCAAAATGCTGGAATCGATGTTAAATGCTGATTACAGTATTCAATTAATTCCCTTTTAGTTTCTTGATGTGCTTCCCACAACGGATCATCCGGTATCTTTGCCAAAGCATCTTTTAATAAGCTCGGGTCATCTACCCATCCAGGTAAGTACTCATTATATAAGTTTTGGATTAATGGAGAGACCCAAGTCATATGATGAACACCATTTGTGATCGAGTCAATTTCATACTCAGGAAACATTTTTTCAGTCACTAACTGATGTTTTTTTGAAACAGCAAAAGTTTTTTGACTCATATTCATGGCTAGGTGAGTCATACTCAATGTATCCTCCGAAGCTAATTTCTTGATATGCCATGGCATTAAATCTCCTAAATACTTAGCTGCAAATTCATAATTAAATTTATCATGGCCTTCAGGAACTGGGGTATGAGTAGTAAAATCACACTTTGGTTTAACAATTTCATCTTTAAAATCATTTTCCCCTAGTAATGCCAAAGGGACAAAAGCACTATGACCTTCATTCATATGATATTTCTTGATCTCGTTATAGCCCAATTCACGCAGCATCTTCACACCACCGAAACCTAATAAAATCTCTTGGGAAATTCGTGTTTCACCACCACCACCATATAGGTTTTTAGTTATATCTCGAGCCCATTGCTCATTTTCTGGAAAATCAGTATCTAGAAGTAGAACCGGCACAACAAATCCACTTACACCCACAATATCGTAGCGCCAACAATCCACATAAACTGTTTGTTTTTGAATCGTTAGTTCGATTCTTTCTGGAAATTTCATCAAATGATCCATTTTTTGCCAATCTGACTCTTTAAAAGTTTGAGATCCATCAGAATTAATAATTTGAAGTGAAGTACTGCCACTATAAACCAAAGTTACACCTATAGCTGGAACTTCTAAATCCGCACAGGAACGTAAAATATCTCCGGCTAAAACACCTAAACCACCAGCATAAGTTGGAATTGAACTTTCCAACATAATTTCCATTGAGAAATAAGCAACATCTATCGGAGATTTTAATTCAGGCATTACTTTTATTATGCCAATTCTGGAAATCAAAAGCTATATTAGAAATTAGTTAATGTATCAGGGTCGTTTTTAACTTTGGAATAATCGACGTTTTTCAGGATAATCTTACCCTTAATTTCACTAATAACAGCCGGTTGAGGAATTTCAGTAGGGTCTGGCCATAGTTGCTTTAGCTTAGATGCCTGAGCTGTAGTGACTGATAAAAACAAATTAAACATCAGAATTAGTGCAATGGTTAGAGCAGTTCGAACCAACGCCCGTGTATTGTCACTCATATGATTAGGTCCTCTTGTATATTATACGCCTTTATTTCAAGTTTTGTCTCATTAACTCAACTCTGTTAAAGTTAAGTTATGGAAAACCCCATTGAATACAAACCAGAATCAGCTGGAGCCTTAATGACTCTTAAAGTTCCAATCATTCACCCTTCTAATACTGTTGAAGAAGCTATTAAAATCCTTTCTCATCGCGATTGGGATGATTCTGACACTTTATATGTGATCTCAGTTCATCATCAACTGATTGGCACTGTACCTATCTCTCGCTTACTAGCAAATCATCACAGCACGCTGATCGAAACAATTCTAGATAAGCCCAAAGTCACAGTAAACCCGCATACTGACCAAGAAAAGGTAGTTATTGCGGTAATTTCTAATGATCTTGAAACAATCCCCGTAGTTGATGATAACCAACATTTTTTAGGAACTATTCTAGCTAGACAAATAATTGATGTGCTTCACTCAGAACATCTAGAAGATTTCCTCCGATCTTCAGGTATTCGTGGTAAAGGATCACATATTATTGAACTAGCTGACAGCCATCTTCTGGCAGTTGTTATGTCACGATTACCTTGGCTAATTGTTGGAT
Organism: uncultured Gammaproteobacteria bacterium; assembly: GCA_964652495.1. Lineage (GTDB taxonomy): Bacteria > Patescibacteriota > Microgenomatia > Daviesbacterales > UBA10151 > CAYTXH01. The sequence goes on along the minus strand of CAZZEB010000138.1, from coordinate 1,060 downwards.
TATTAGGCGGACTTGGTCTTAGTTTCTTAACTAGTCGTTTCGAAACAAGCATTTCCGAAAATATCGCCTTAGCTTTCTTTATTCCAGTAATTGCCTATATCGCTGATTCAGTTGGCACTCAATCTGAAACTATCTTTATACGTTCGCTATCAATTCTCAAAATTAAACCGAGTACTTATATATTTAAAGAATTCTGGGTTGGAACACTGATTGGTTTAGCTCTCGGTATTTTTGGTGGAGTTGGTGCAACTCTTGTCTCTCAATCTACATCAATTGGTTTAATTGTTGGCCTCTCACTATTCATAGCTTCGACGTTATCTAGTGTCTTAGCCTGTATTACCCCATTAATTTTTCGAGCTTTTGGAAAAGATCCCGCACTTGGCAGTGGACCACTAACAACGGTTCTTCAAGACGCACTAAGCTTAGTTATCTACTTTTGTATTGCCAATTTTATTCTGGGTAGAGTTTGAATTTAACCTTAAAAAGCCGTATAATACCCATAACTGGGAAATGAAGTAATCGCCCCGCCGCAATTGTGGCGGGGAGGAAAGTCCAGACAGCATAGAGCAGGGTGGTTGGTGTAAGCCAACAGCTATACTCCCTTTCGGGATAAGGCCTAGTTAGAGCAACAGTGACGAACCGTGTTACGCCGGATGAAACGACCAAGTTAATGGGTACTATTAGTTAAACTTTGAAGGCTTGTCCTTCGAAGCCTCTGGCGAAGTAGGGGTAATCCTCCCCGCTGCAATCCTAGAACCGACTGAGTGGCTCGCTCTTTAGTCGAAATCAGGAGCATTAGATAAATGATTACTACCGAATATGTTAGGTTAGAAGGGCTTGCTCTTCGAAACTTTTACGTAGGAGGGAAACAGAATCTGGCTTATCATTTCCCAGTCAAATTAATTTAAGGAATTAAATCTAACGGCTGATCATTTTCTTCTTTTAAGCTTTCAGCAACTACTGTTTGTAAAACAACTACAATTGGCACTGCTAATAATGCCCCAGCTAATCCCAATAACTTACCCCCAACTGCTACGGCCAAAATTACGATCAAAGGATT
>CAZZEB010000137.1:0-3011 GCA_964652495.1 uncultured Gammaproteobacteria bacterium | reverse complement strand
ATTAGTGCGACAGATCTATTCACTTGGTTTTGTAATTATTAGAACTTTAATTTTAGGATTACCATTTAAAGATACTCAATGTGGTTTTAAAGCTTTTAATCAAAATGCAGTTCAATCGATCTTTCCTAAACTTTTACCAGCCTGGAGAGAGATGACCGCTGGTGGTGCCGCGGTCAATGCTGGTTGGGATTCAGAGGTGTTATTTATTGCCTGGTCAAAGGGGCTGAAGATCTCGGAGGTTCCAGTTGAGTGGCATCATGTTGGTTCAAAAAGGGTGGGTATTAGTGCGGCGTTAGAAGCTATTAAAGATATGTTTAGAATTCGAGTTAATAGTTGGCAAGGGCGATATTAGATTCATCAGCATGAAAGCTTTAATTAAATCTCATAAAAATTTGATCGTGGTTTTGATATTGGTGGCGATTGGTTATTGGCTAATTAGATTACCGATGTTGACCAGTCAGCCAGTTTTTGCTGATGAAGCGATATATATTCGCTGGGCACAAATTATGCGATCTGAGCCGTCACTCCGATTTTTACCGGTGACTGATGGTAAAACCCCGCTTTATATGTGGACTTTAATGCCGATGCTGAAATTAATTGAGGATCCGTTGTTAGCTGGACGATTATTGTCGGTAATAATGGGTTTTGGAACCTGGTTGGGGGTAGTTTTTTTGAGTTGGCGTTGGATTAGTCCAAAAGCAGCAGTTTGGAGTGGTTTGATAGCTGCGACTTTACCGTACTTAGTTTTTTTTGAAAGAATGGCCTTGGCTGATTCGATGTTAACTGCATTTACCATTTGGTCCTTGATTGGGGCATTATTATTAGCAGAATATCGACGATTAGATTTAGCAATGGTGGTGGGATATTTAATGGGTGGGGCAGTATTAGCTAAAACTCCGGGATCGGTAAATATGTGGTTGTTACCAGCAACTGGTTTGGTAGCTTGGTCTCATCGATTGAAATGGCGATCATGGGGCAGATTAATTGGGTTGTGGGTAGTGGTCGTAGTAATTGGTTTAGCGTGCTATAACTTATTACGTTTGGGACCAGAGTTTCGGCAATTAAGTGCTCGTAATCAAGATTATTTATTTCCAGTTAGTAAGATTTTGGCGACACCTTGGGATCCGTTGTTACCTCATTTAAATGATTTATGGGGTTGGTGTCGATATTTATTAAGTTGGCCATTAAGTTTATTAATTGTGATCGGCGGAGTAGGGGTGGTTTGGAAACGACGTTGGCCATTAATTGTCGTAGCGATTTGGGCGTTTGTGCCCTTAGTTTTTGAGTTACTGTTTATTCGTAATTTAACTGCGCGATATGCCATGTTTATGGTTCCGATGTGGGTAATATTAGCTGGTTGGGCAGTTTGGCAGATTGAACAATCGAAAAAATGGTTAGGGTGGTTATTAATGGCTGGGGTAATTATTTGTTCTAGTTGGTGGCTAGGGCATCTGTGGTTTAATGCTGATAAATTGCCGTTGCCAGCCAATGAAAGACAGGGATATTTTCAGGAGTGGACTGCTGGGTATGGTTTAGAAAAGATTAGTCAGTTTTTAATTAATGAAGCAGCCAATGGGACGATTCAAGTTGGAACTGAAGGGGCTTTTGGGACTTTGCCAGATGGTTTAACTATTTATTTAGATCATTATTTAAAGACTGCGCCTGAGGATAAAAAGATTATTATTTCACCAGGTGGGGCGACAGTTTCTGCTGAGTTAAGAGCTGATACCCAGAGACGACCAGTTTATTTTGTTAGCAATAGTTCTCGTTATGCTGGAACTGCCGGGATAACTGAAACATTACTGAGATATCCAAAGCTGATTAGAGCGGATAAAACTTCTGATGAGATGTTACTCATGAAAGTGCTGCCTGAAAATTAGTTGGCTGTTTGTTATGATTGGTTGTTAAGATGAATTTAGCCATCATGATGATGTTCAAGTCATTCGGTTGCATCAAATGAATAAATGTTGGCAGGATGGTCAAATTCCTTGTCGCTGGGTGCCTGATTTAGGGGGATTATATGGTTATCCGCTGTTTAATTATTATGGTCCATTGCCTTATTACTTTGGACAATTAGTGTTGAGTTTAAGTAATGATCTAATTTTTAGTGCTAAGGCCATGTTTGCCATTACGATGATTGGCTCATATGTTTTTATGTATTTGGCAGCGAGAAGATTGTGGGGACATTGGGGTGGGGTTATCTCTGGTATTTTTTATGTGTATGCGCCCTATCATGCTGTAGATCTGTATGTTCGAGGGGCGATGGGGGAGTTGTGGGGATTAATGTTTTATCCTGGTATGGTTTGGGCATTACTTCGACTAAGAAGCTATTCGACTTGGGCAAATGGAGTGATATTAGCTTTAATGATGGCCGGATTAGTGATGTCTCATAATTTGTCAGCTCTAATCTTTGTGCCATTATTTGGTGTAGTGTCGTTACTTTTATTGAGATGGAAACCAGATGTTGCGGCATCTAATAAAAGATATTTAATCGCGCTGTTTATAAGTTTTGGTTTAGGTTTAATGTTGGCAGCCTTTTATTGGTTACCAATGGTTGCGGAAAAAAATCTAGTTCATGTTGATAGTACTACCTCCGGATACTTTGGTTATACCGAGCATTTTAAAGGTTTTCGTAAATTATTAATTGAGAGAACTTGGGGGTGGGGAGCTTCGATTCGAGAAGTTCCTGGTGTTGATGCCAAAGACGATATTTCTTATCAGGTGGGTTGGATACATCTATTGGCAATTGGGTTGTCTTTGCTAGGATTACCGTGGTTGTGGAAGAAACAACGATATTTGGCGATTTGGGTAGGGGTTTGTTTAGCTGGGGTAATAATTAGCTTAGCAATGATTCATCCGAGATCACAGCCTATTTGGGACTTACTCGCACCACTGAAGTACTTACAATTCCCATGGCGATTTTTGGGAATGGTGATCTTTTGGGCCTCATTGATGGCTGGAAGTATCATGGTTTGGTGTCGACAAAAATTTCAAACTATTTTAGGAGTTGG
>CAZZEB010000136.1:0-3028 GCA_964652495.1 uncultured Gammaproteobacteria bacterium | reverse complement strand
ACTCCTGACCTTCTCATTGCAAATGAGACGCTCTACCAACTGAGCCATGGGCCCTTGTTATCAAGGCTAACCGGCTACAGTTCACAGACTACAACAAGACATTTTCGTCTTGTTACAGGCGATAGACGGTAGTTTACTTTAGTTTTAAATTTGAGGGATGCAACGCTGAGATTCCGCCAACTGGCGGCCCAGCTGGAGAACTTAAATTGCGTTGTTTCTCGCGAAAAGATTTAACACTAGAGGGAATTTTAACAAACTCTAGCCTCTAGGTCAAGCTAGTTAAAACTTCTCTCCGATGACTGAGTTTGTTGCTGGCAAATAATCATTTCCAAACTGACTAAGATACCCATTTAGATCAGTGGATTTAAAGGTCTGTTCTTCGTATATTTCATTAGTATTCGTATTTCCAATTACTGCTCTGCCTTGCGCTGTATATAAAAGTAAAGTTGTCCCAGAACCATAAAAACTAGACCCTAACAATTGATGTTGTGGCTCACCGTATTTTAATTTATAGCCAGTAATCGTTGGTAATGTTTGATCAGAATCTAATTTGACTTGGCGATAAAAAAGCAGCTGATCATCTTTAAAGATAGCGATGTCATCTCGCGCTGATAATGGGCTATATAAGCGATAGCGGGTTGAACCATCTTCAAGATTTTCAGTCTGCTTTAAATTTGGGGAAGAGGTGATATTAGCAATGGTGATTTTATCAATACTGATTTGTTCTAAACTAATTGGCTGCTGTGTGGGTTGTGGAGTTGAGCTTACTGGACCAGGGCTACTGAGTGGATTTGGAAGAACCCCAGTTGAGACTAAAGAGACACTCGCACCAACGAATAAAACTAGAGCTATTAATATAGGTATTAAGATTGATCCTTTTTCTTTCATTCATGATTTTGGAGAGGACAACTCAACGGGAGTTTTCCCCTCCAAACGTTCTCCAGTTACACTGGATTCATCGTCCTCCTCTTTCCATAGTGGTTCCTATCTCAAAATGAATTTGAGATAGTTCACATATTAATAAGTAGATCACATTTAAATCGTTCATTATTTATCCAAAATCTTTTTAGCTAATTGTTTATGTAACGGATACCCGTTATTAGCATATGGGTCAGCACCATTACTACATCCTAGTCGATAAATATCTTTAGCTCCAGGATTTAAATGAAACGTAATCATCTCGGCATAGTCTTCAGCTCTGGCATCTACACCTGGCGTGGTCTGACCGAATGGCCCGGGATTAGCTGCGGCAGAATTGGCTGGGCCGCATGCAGCAGGTCGATTATTTAATGTAGCATAAGGTGTAAGTCCGCCTTCTTGATTCCAAACTTGAGTATGTTCAGCTTTTTGTGACTGATTTGAATTTAAGCAAAGATCAATCATATGGCCTAATTCATGGTCTAAAGTTACTAAAAATTGGAGCTTGTCGGCTATCGGAGTTAGTTGAATTTTTTTACATTCTATAAAGCGCGGACCTGGATTCCCAGGCGCTTCACCTGGCAACAAAGCATAAGGTCCAATTTCAGTTCCTGCAATTAATTGTGGGAACTTGCTTGTACTTTCTAACTGTTTCAAATGCTCATAATAAATCTTCAAATTGGCATCTGACTGACCAGTTATGGTTACTTTGTACTCTTGCTTTAAAGCAGCACCGTAATCACTGATATTTGATGAAGTACTTTCCCCAATAGAACTATTTAAAATTTTAGAACAACTATTGTATCCTGAATTGCAAGATTGGTCATTTGGAAGACAATTCTTCCAATCATGTTTCCATATAATTGGGGTTTGAGTGACTGTACATGTCTGATACTTTGGAACTTTTGGCCAATAATTAGGGTCATCAAATTTATCCCCTAAACCAAGATTATCTTGGCAATTTGACAGACCAGTATAGCTATCACCTATACCTGTTGTTCCAGCTCCAGCAGTTGATGATAGGTTGAGAATCACTTTATCTCCGACTTTAGGAGAGGCAGGATCAAAAGACATCTTTACCTGAGTCGGCTGACAACTAGCTGCCGTGGCTGTATAAGGCTGCGCAGAAGTGGTATTACCATTTGTAGAGGTTCCTGTAGCACTATTTGCACTCCCAGTGACTGTTTGGCCACTACCACAATCTTGGCTAAAAAAAGCACTAATAATCCAGGTGTCAGAAGTGCCTGAATTGGCACTTTCAGCGGTCACTTTGATAAAAATAGTGGCTTTAGTGCTGGTTGCTTGAAAAGTAACTAACGGATTGTTTCGTTCTCCCATAACCTTCCAACCTCCAACTTTTTTAGCAGTTTTATCAGGCTCGCCTCCAGCACTCCTAACTCCCCAATTCTGAACAGCCTGTGGATTGGTTCCACCATTTGGATCGACCCCAATTTGGCGCAAAGTAGGATTAGCCCCAGCAGTTTCACCAGCAATCTTTTGAGCGGTAGCATAAAAAGCGTGGTACCATTTACCAACTTCTAAACCATCAACTGTTTGATAAATCCCCCCACTAAATTGACCATTGCCACTAACTTTAAATGATTTCCCATAGGGAACATAACTTGTCTCCTCTCCAAATTGTGGAGATCCTGAGATAACAAATTTGGACCAATTATTGGGAACACCATCACTGTATCCTCCTTGAAAATCTGGATTTTTGAACTTACTTTGAGTGATTTTATGTTCCCAATCATTACTGACGTTACAGGCATCAGCACTTGGCACTTGTCCACTATCTGCTTTAGAGAAATATAGAAGTGGGCTTTCGATTCGAGTTACTAGATAACTGAGACTAACCAAAATGGAGATTATAAGAACTACAGCGAAAATATGAATTGATCCACGTTGTGAGCAGAATTTAGACATAGCTACATTATTACCTAATCCCCCCACTGACGTCGAATACTGGAATCAAGATGAACTAATAAATCATAAGGAATAGTCTGACAAAGATCGGCACTGTTTTTAATAGAATTAGCAGCATCAGGTTCAGCTGAATAGATTGTTACTTCTTGACCAACAAAAAGTTACGCTTCAATGCAATAAATTA
>CAZZEB010000135.1:0-3044 GCA_964652495.1 uncultured Gammaproteobacteria bacterium | reverse complement strand
AGGATCAGGCAGTGCTATTATCTCTGACTGTCCTGTGGGTGTGTGTAATAATAACGAGAGTATCAAACAAGTCAAAGTCGTCGTCAATTGGAAAGAAAATGGTCAAGACAAAAATGTTACAGTCACAACTTTGATCGGTGACGGAGGCTTAAGGTGATCTTGTCTAAAAAATGGTTTTCTAATTTTCGCGGATTAACTATAGTTGAATTACTCATTGCTGGCAGTTTGATTGCTGCTGTTGGCGCCATTATGGTGATGATCTTTGTCCAAAACAGTGGCGTTTTACTCAAGCAGCAAGCGAAAGTTAGCCAAGGCTTAAATGCCAATGATGCCCATGCTGAGATTACCGAAGTTATCCGTCAAGCTTCCGCTGTCGCTACCAGCTATAGCTCATATACATCCAACGGTACTACCCTTGTTTTGAAATTAGCCTCATATAATGGTCAGGGTACGCTAATTAACGATACTTATGACTATGCAGTCTTTAAACGGGATGCTACCAATAGTGCCATTCTGCGTAAGCAAATATTTCCTAATGCTAGCAGCAGTCGCTCTGCAGAAAGTGAAGTTTTAGCAAAAGATGTATCCAACTTAACTTTTATATATTATGATAATAATAAGTCAGTAGTTACTCCGGCTAATGCGACGATTATTGACTTTACGATTAACTTAACTACTGCCGCTGGGAAAGATCAAGCAACAGCCAGTTCTAGTGGTCAAGTCCATTTAAGAAATAATTAAAATGAAAAACCTGCCTATTTACCGACAACTTGCTGACTCTCAAAGTGGATATGCATTACTAATCGCGGTTGTCATGTTAAGTATAATTCTGGCGAGCACTGTTTTGATTGTTGGTGGTGCTAGTTTATTTAAGCAAAATGCCAAATCAACAGTCGAAGGGAACAAAGCTACTAATTTAGCTGAGGCCGGTATTGATAAAGCCATTGCCGCTTTAAATAAATCAGCTAATTATAATGGTGAAAGTGAGACTGAGTTAGAAGATGGTACTTACTCAGTCACTGTCACTTCAGTCGACTCTTCAACCAAGAAAATCACTGCCACTGGTTATTTACCAGATAAAACTAATCCCCAAACAACTAGAACCATTGAATTATTAGTTTCTAAAAGTGGAGGTGCATCTTTTAGTTATGGAATTCAAACTGGTGAAGGTGGTTTAGAACTTCAAAATGGCGGAACAGTTTACGGATCAGTTTATTCTAATGGCAATATTACTATGACAGGTGGATCAAGAATTACCGGAGACGCCTATGTTGCTACTGGTATTCAACCAGATCAGACTGTAGATTGTACCTCTCCTAATTGTGCAGATTATAATTTTGGCAAACAAAATGGAGCTAATAATGTTTATGATATTGCTCAAAGCTTCCAACCTTCTTCTACTGCATCAATTACTAAAGTGTTCTTAAAAGTTAAAAAGGTTGGTTGGCCCTCTGATGCTACTGTCCGAATATTAGGTAATAACAATGGAAGTCCAAATAAAAATAATGTTTTAGCAACTGGTACTCTTTCTACCAATCGGGTATCGACTAGTTACGGCTATATTGATGTCAGTTTAACTACCAACCCAACCTTAACAGCCAATACTACATACTGGATAATGGTCGATACAAGTGGCAATAACTATAATTATTGGGTTTGGTCGAATGATACACTGCAAAGTTATAATCGTGGCGCTCCTAAGTGGTCGCCGAATTGGCAAGCAGCCTCACCTGTTTGGAATAGCATTACAGGAGATTTAGGTATTATTACTTATTCAGGAGGCCTACCTGCAGGTATTACAGCCTCTGGTGGTCCATCAATTAATGGTAGCGCTTATGCTAGTAACATTACCTCCAGCAGCGGCACACTTACGATTGGCAGTCATGCTTATTACAAAACAATTTCTGGAGCTGGATCAGTTTATGTAAATGGCAATACCTGTTTTAGTAATAATAACTGTCATCCCGGTTCTACAGATCCTGCTCCAGTTTCCTTACCAATTACCGAAGCCAATATCCAGGCTTGGAAAGATGCAGCAACTAGTAAAGGAACCTATGGGGGTTTTAGTTGTAGTGGAGCTCAAACGCCAAACATCCCTGCGGGTAAATATGTCGGTAACTTTAGCTTGAGTGGTGGCTGTGTTGCTACTATGACAGATCCTGTCTGGATTACAGGTAATTTTACTATTTCTGGGGGTGCTTTAATGAAATTAAATAGTAGTTATGGTGCTGGGTCGGGTGTTTTTGTAGTTGATGGCACAATCACATTCAGTGCAGGAGGTCGAGTTCAAGGGTCTGGTACATCTGGTAGTTATATCATGGGAATATCAACTTATGATTCACGAAGCAATGGAGTAACTGCTATTTCTTTAGATGGTGGCACGAATACCACTATTCTTTATTCTAATAACGGTATTATCAACATGACCGCTGGTAGTAATTTAAGAGAATTAGTTGGCTGGAAAGTTATGTTAGGTGGTGGGGCATCAGTAACATATGAATCAGGGTTAGCTAATTTAAACTTTGTCTCCTCTGCGGGCGGTAGTTTTACCCCAATTAAAGGCAGTTATAAGGTTAAGTAGTAGTTATCGTCAGTTTGATATTCGGGCTTAGTATATCTCACTACCCCCCACGTTCCATTACCTCCATGCCATTCTACCCACATTCACCCATTTGACTGCTGGCTTCCGCTGCTGGCGGTAGACGGTTAGCGGTAGATCGACTGCCTCTGATAGCTGCTCGTGGCACGTAGGAGGTAGGATGTAGTAGCTGGCGGCCAGCAGCTAGACAGCAAGAATCCAGATTCGAGATTCGAGAATCTCCTTGTTTGTCATTCCCGTGAACACGGGAATCCATGCGATTATTTACATAGATTCCGTGTCGAGCACGGAATGACACATGAGAGATTGCCGCGCTCCGCTCGCAATGACGAAATATTGCTTTTGGCTGCTGATTGCTGGCGGTAGACGGTGAGCAGTAGACGGTAGACTGACTTCCGACTTCCGACTTCCGACTTCCGACTTCCGACTTCCGACTAAGTATACC
>CAZZEB010000134.1:0-3127 GCA_964652495.1 uncultured Gammaproteobacteria bacterium | reverse complement strand
ATTGAAAAGAATCCGATAGTTATCCAACAATTAGATAAGACTTACAAAAAGTATGAGTTTCATGAAGCAATTATCTTTAGCAAAGAAGACCAAGTCTTGATATATGCTGACCCTACAACTGGGGGTCCTCCAACTATTAATTAGTGTTACACTACCCCAAAACCGTCAATTAATATCTATGCAAATTAGTCATAGATATGATTTAGATTTTAATATTTTGCGTTTTTATTGATGACCGGTAAATCACCACCCCCAATAAATACTTTTTAATAACCCCTTGTAACAGTTGTCTGAACTAGACATTTTTAAGCTGTTGAACATACCCAATTTCTTTAACTAAATTGCCAGCGATTTTCTCGAAATCAAATCTTATAGTTATGAAAAATGAGTACTAAATCCTCAAAATATTGATGTCAAATTGTGTTCAAGAATCTTGACAAATCTATGTAAAACTTGGTACCTTTGAAGCTGAGCAGTAAGTTTAGCAGACGGACGAAGCAATGACAAAAACTTCGTCAAATAAAATATCCTCTAATAATCAAATACAGCCCTCTACTGATACGAAGGAGTTTTCCTCAGAAATAGTTAAGATTGGCGATGCGGCCAAAATGCTGGGAGTGTCTATCGATACCTTACGAAGATGGGAAAAGAAGGGACAAATTCAACCGATCAAAACTCCAGGCGGTACTCGATTATATGAAACTAAAGCCTTATCGGATTTTAAAGCATTATCACAAAAACTGCCGACTATTAGCCGAGAAGGGAAAATTGATTTAACACCTAAAGCGCCAACTAGTTTAGCTGATGAGGTTACACCTGCTGGTCCTGCTACTAAAGAGTTGCTTCAGAATGGTTACCTTGGTAGCTTAGCTTATTCCAAATCAAATAAGCCTCAAGCTGAGGCAAATAATTTATACCAACAACTAAGCGATATTAGCCAACAAAGCAATACTGAACCTGAAACCATGACTACAGTGGCCTCATCGCCTGAGTCAGCTGAGAGTATCAATCAGCCACAATTAGCACAATTCACACAACAGACAATTTGGATCAATAATAAAAAATTAATCACATTAACCAGCCTAAGCATCCTGACTGGATTTATCTTATTGGTTACAGGCTTTATTACTGCTGGGATATTTGGATCTTACTATATCAATCCTGATAAAACAAAATCATTTTTTGCTAACAGCTATCAGGACACTACGCCCACTAGTTCTGTTGCTTTAGCTTTATCCCCCTTTAATAGTCTGGCAGTTGAAACGATGAGAGTATTTACTCCAAATAAAGTTAAAGAACTGGAACTTGATGAACCTAACTTAGGTATGAAAGTTGAAATCAGCACAGAGGATATGAATTTACTTCAAAAAAATCTAGCTACCAGCCAAGTAAATAATTATGCTTTAGAGATTGGAGCTAAAACCTACATCAATAATGATTTGATCGTAAATGGCCCGACAAGCTTGTCAACAGCTAGTTCTAAAGATTTTTCTATCTCTGGTCAATTAGATATCCGTCCGAATATCGAGCAAATCAACCCAATCAAACTGATAACTATCACATCAAATCAAGGGGTTGAACAAGCAAGCTTAGATTCAGTCGGAGGGTTATCGATTAATACTCTAACTTTAAATGGTGAGACTGTAACTGATTTAGTTGGCGCTGGATTAAGCGTCGTCAACGGTCAACTAACTAATAACTTAGCAGAGACTATTATCCCAATTCAAAGCGGTGGGACTGGTATAACATCTACTCCATCTAACGGCCAATTGTTAATTGGTAATGGTTCTGGTTACACCTTAGCCAATATTACTGCTGGAGATAATGTGACAATTACTAATGGTCCTGGATCAATCAAAATTTCTGCTTCTGGATCTTCTTCAAGTTCAACGAGCGGTGTTTCCGGATTAAACTCATTAACCGGAGACCTTACATTGGCTGGTGGAGGAATTAATTCAGTCACTACTGGCAGTGGAACAATCACAATTACCGGAACCGAGGCAGATACACTAGATTCTGTTACAGCTCGAGGAGCAACGACTTCGTCTAATATAACATTCACTGGCAATATATCTCAAACTGGATCAACTACTTTCTCAACAGGCACGGGAACTATCAATTTAAATGGCGATACTATAATTGCTGCTAATAAGGCATTAATCGTAGGGAGTTATGCAGCGGATCCTGGTTCTCCTAGTTCCGGAACTATTTTTTATAATTCTTCTAGCAATAAATTTAAAATTGTAGAAAATGGTGTCGTTAAAATCCTATGTAACACTACTGATGCAGGGTGTGGTGCTGGCGGGGGATCAACAGCCTTATCTTCTCTAACAGCAGCAGTCGCATCGAATAGCATTAATAATGCTGATTATGCTCAAACATGGAATTGGAATTTAGCAACAAATAATCAGATAGGTTTTACCTTTGGTGAAAATAGTGCATCAACTGCTACCGGTACTCCAGCAATTTTATCTGCCCAAACTCTAGCAAGCTCAACAGCAATTCCGCTTTATATCATTAATGCTGGAAATGGAACTAGTTTTAGAGTTGATGACCAAGCAGCAGATACTACTCCTTTTGTAGTTGCTGCTGATGGAAATGTGGGAATTGGCTCAACTCAACCTACAGCATCTCTAGATGTGAATGGCGCCGGTATTTTCTCCTCTACTTTGACTGCCAATACCAATGAAACAATTAATGGTCTAGATATCAATGCTGGTTCAATCTCAGATGTAGCTGGATATTCCCAAACTGCTGGAAATTTCTCATATGCTAACGCTGCTGGTGACTTCTCTATTGATTCTGATGCCTTCGATGTCTCTAATGCTGGAGTTGTCTCAGGAGTTACTGGCTATACTCAATCTTCTGGTAACTTTAATCTGACTGCTACCTCTGGAGCGATCTCTGCATCTGGTTTAGGTGCTTCATCTATCTCTGTCTCCTCTGCTGATCTTAGTTTGGCTACTGTTACCTCTGGTAATATCAATGCCACAACTGGTGCTGCTGCCGGATTACTAAATCTCTTAACTGGTAACTTAAAAATTGGGAATGGTTCACCTGATGTTACTTTGGATGGAGAGGACGCCTATATTGAAGGAACTTTAGAAGTTGATGGAAATGCTAGATT
>CAZZEB010000133.1:0-3130 GCA_964652495.1 uncultured Gammaproteobacteria bacterium | reverse complement strand
GCCTGCTACCTCACAAACTAATAACACTTTTGGGATTTTACAAAATAACGGTGTAAAAAAAGGCAAACCATGAATTTCATCAACAACCAAATCTATTTTCTTTGTGGTAATTATATTTCGCGACAGTATAATCGCCCTAATTAAAAAAACAGGGTACTTCCACAACCAAGTTAGCCAATGTCCATTTAGTGCAGGACCCAATCTTAAATAATTAATTCCATTAACTTTTTGAGATCTTTTTGATTTAGTAAATTGATTCGATATCCACCAAACTTGATGTCCTAGTTTAATCCATCTTAATGCATATTTAGTGGTGATAACTTCAGCCCCACCAGACTTCGAATTGAGCAGGTCGCGCCAATTCAGTATTATTATTTTCATGGAATGTTAATTCGCAGGCTTAATTCCGGATCATAGATCCAATTTCTTTTATTACCATCATCATAGTAATGTTTGATTCGTAATCGATAAAAAACTGCTAATGTATCCCAGATCATTAAACTAACTGTTCTAATAAAATACTTGCTGGTAATACCAGATTTACCAAAATCTAGTTTCAATTGAATCGGTGATTCGAATATTCTTTGATAACCCAAAGCATTGGCTACAGCTAATATTTCGATATCAAAAGCAAATTTTTTAACTAACAATCTGGGTAGAACTTTTTCTAATACAGCTCGACGATAAAACTTCATCCCAACCTGAGTATCCCTAACCTTCAAACCAAAAAGAATTCTCACTAGTTGCTGATAAACAAATGATAATATTTTTCTCTGCCAAGGATAATCAACAATCGATACTGGATGTCTCTTCGAACCAATAATTATATCCGCCTTATACCAATTAAAATGCTCTAACAACATTGATAATCCTTGGGGATCGATATCCATGCCAGCATCCATAAAACCAACTATATCGCCTTTACTGGCAGCCATACCATAACGAACTGCATATCCCTTTCCTTTATTATGGGGATATCCAATAACTTGAACATTCTTTAATTTTTTTGCAGCTTGCTTAGCAATTTTATAAGTATCATCAAGACTCGTCCCATCAACTACACAAATAATTTCAAAATCATATGGTAAGTTTTCAGCTACTTGATGAATTTTGGTTAAATCAGTCGCAATTAATTTACCTTGCTTGTAGGCCGGAACGATGATTGATATTAGCTTGGTCTGCATATGCTGAGTATATAACTAGTCCGGCCAGCAGTAAAGCTGTTATTGTAACTGATAAAATAATGACACTTTCTATAGACTGATGCCACCATAAAATTCCTATTACTTGCGCAGCAGCTGCAAAAACTACTAAACCAACAACCCTAGTTCGCTTCAATGCTAAATTATAACTAATATATAAACTATTTAATGCCAGCAATCCTCCCATTAAACCAAACCAGACTAAACTTCCCGCCCCAGATAAATAAGCTGAACCATACAACAAACTAATCATTATTTCTGGAAATACAGAATAAATTATTAACAACCCGACCACCATTAAAGAGACCATTAGTAAACTTAATAAAAAGACAGTTCGATAGGCTTCCCCTCGAGAAAATCTAGCTGAAACTAACGGAAACATTACTGATCCAACCGCTCCACTAGCATAAAAAATGATTCTCCCCATCGTCGACATACCTGCATAAACACCCGCGGTTTCCGCACTAAAGAGATGTCTAACTAAAATAATATCCACAGACATTAAAGACATCATTGCTAAACTTTGCATAAAAACCGGTAGTGCATATTTATAAATATCTTTCCGATCTATGGAAATTAATTTGTCACTTGTACGATATTTTTTTAATTGCCAAAATGTTAACAGTAAAGCAAACCCATATCCTAAGACTAATGCCGTCATCGCCCCACTAACCATCCAACCTAAGAAAATTAGTCCTACACCCAACCCTAATTTAATAGTATTTTCAGCTAATCCATTAAATACATGTTGATGAAACTGCATTAATCCGATTAAAACAGATCTATTGGCGGTCAATGGCAAAGCGATCCCCGAAGCTATTGCTACCAACCAAATATGCCAATTTATATCAACATGCAAGAAATCTTTTAATAGAGGAGAAATCAGCAGCAGGATAATCGTCATGCTAATTCCTAACCACCACATTAATCTATGAAACCACCCCCATAAACTGGCAATTTCATCATCAGATTTAGCTGCCGAAATATATTTAACAATCACCGGAGCAAATGCACCTGGTAAGACACTCAATAAAACAATTAAGGAGAATAATGCAGCTAATTCACTGTACCCTTCGGGACCTAATAATCTACCAATAATTAAATGATAAAAATAGTTAAAAGCATTAACTAAATTACTACCAATCACCATGATTAAACTACCGGTCATCAAGGGGTGTTTAATTAAGGCTAAAATAGTTTTGGGTAATCTCATCAAATTAGCATAACAGACTTACATCTTAGCAACCAGCTGTCGATACACCTCTAAAGTTTCTTTTGCTACCCTTTCCCAGCTATATTTTTGACTATTTTTCAGCCCAACCGTGGATAATTCTTGTTGTTGCGACTCTTTCGCTAATAATTCGCGAATTGATTGAGTAATCTCTTCAAGATCATCAATATTCACTAATTTGGCACTATCTCCTGCTACTTCAGGCAAAGAAGATCGATCTGAAGCAATCACCGGCACACCACATGCTTGGGCTTCTAAAATCGGCAAACCAAATCCTTCATATCTTGATAGCTGTAAATAAACAGTCGCTAAATTCATAATAGCTACCAAATCTTCGGTCTCTACAAAACCTAACTGATGAACAGTAGATTTTCCATCAACTAATTCCCGAAATTGCTTTAATTCTGATAACTCGGGATGATTCAAATCACCTTGATAATTAAAACCTTTACCAATTACCACTAAATCTATATCAGCCGCTAAACAACTCTTAGCCAAAGTTGTTAAATTTTTATTCCAGTTAACATCACCAACATATAATCCAAACTTGTCAGGCAAATTATATTTCTGTTTAACTGCGTCTAATATATTTTGATCTTTGATTACCCGAAAATCTGAAGCGGCTGCTAAACTAACAACTTTAATTTTATCTTCAGAGATATTTTTTTTGGTTATTTTTTTCTCTTGATTTTTAGCT
>CAZZEB010000132.1:0-3143 GCA_964652495.1 uncultured Gammaproteobacteria bacterium | reverse complement strand
GAAAACCAAGTGCTTTTTGAATACGATGAACAATATAATGTTCAGTTGGTATATAACTTATTAGTTAGCGGCAAGATTTCGTTAGTAGGTCAAGAAATGTCATTTGGCGGTATGTTCTTGGGACCTTGGCACTATCTGTTTTTAGTACCATTTCTCTGGATCACCAAACTTCACCCAATTGGGGCTTATTACGCTGAAGCAACCATTGGACTAATCGCCATTGGATCTTATTATTGGATCGGTCAAAAACTATTCAATCGTAATGTTGGTTTGTTAGCTGCTTTTTTTAGAAGTATTACCTTTGCCGGCTTAGCCATTGACCGAGCAGTTAGCCCCGCTTATCCGAGTGAATTAGTCGCCCTCTGGTTTATTTATTTGTTAATCCATTTTTATCAAGGCCATCAAACCAGTCTCATCTTTCTGTCATTATTATTCGGTTTAATGTTTACAGTTCATTTATCGATTTTACCTTTAGCAGTAGTTTGGTTAATCGTCGCTATTTGGAAACGACCTATTAAATTAACTGCTAAACTGTCAGCTCTCAGTTTAATGGCTTTTATTATTCCAGTTACTCCTCAATTACTATTTGAAATTCGACATCAGTTTAGTCACCTTTTAAGACTCTTCAATACCTTAGCCAGTGATGGCCATCAAAGTTACGATCTTCTTCAGCGGCTCTCCTACAACATTTATTTTCACCTCGGCAACTTTTGGGGATTTTTCACCAATCAATGGAGTACTTGGTGGTTAGGCATAATAATCTTTGCAGCCATTAGTTATTTATTAATCACTAAAGCCAAATTATTTAATCACACTGGTATATCTTTTATTTTTTATTTAACACTTGTTGTTAATATTTTGTATTATTGGATTTATCCACGACATGTCCCAGAATATTATTTTATCGCTAGCCTACCTCTAGTAATTTTATTTACCTCAGCAATCTTAATTTATATTTGGAAATATCCCTTTGGCAAAGTCCTAACAATTCTATTTATGAGCTTAGTTATCTATCAAAATGACTACATCTTTTCACCCCAGACATCACGGTTTAATAATGGAGCTACCTTGGGACACAAAGATTCAATTGTTAAGTCAATTATTAGTAATCAACCAGACAATCAAGATTATTCAGTTTCTTATATTATGGAAAAAGGACGAGAATTTGGTTTTCAATATTTATTTAAATATTACGGTCATCCGCCAATCAACGAAATTAAACCACCAATTTACTCAATTGTTTTACCTAAGCGACAAGTTAATCCCCAAGAATTGAATCATACTGATGGAGAAATAGGAGTTATCTATCCAAAAAATAATTAGATATTTGCATTACCAAATTTCCCAAACAACCAATCAAAAAAGGCTCTTCTTCGAATAGGCATTCCCAAATGTTTTATTGCTTCTCTGACTAAAGCAAATCTTGTTCGATATGATAGAAACTTTGATCCAAATAGTAACCGATTTCGGGTAATGTAATAATCTTGTCGCGGCGAACCTAAGCCAGTTGATTGGGCATTAGCATGATAAACAACTGCCAGTGGTTGATAAAATATTTTAAAACCAGCTAACTTAGCCCGATAACAAAAATCACTATCTTCATAATATAAAAAGTATCTTTCATCAAACAAACCTATTTTTTCATAAACAGCTCGATCCACCAGCATCGATGCACCAGTTACATAATCTGTTTCCCCAGCTTGATCGAACTGTCCATTATCAATCTGATCAACTCCTCGATGTCCGCCTAACACATTTGCTAGATCTAGCTCTCCGCCGGCGTACCACAAAACTTTGGAATCTTTAAAGTAAATTTTAGGACCTAGTACCCCAACTTGATCCTTAATCAATGAATCAACCATTACAGATAATGTATTAGCTAGCACCATCGTATCCGGATTTAGTACCCAAACTAAATCTACCCCTTTCTCCAAAAGTCGTTTAATACCGACATTATTACCACCCGAATACCCAAGATTCTGACCTGTTTGAATAAACTCTACATTAGGAAATTGTGCCATTTGCTCATGCAAATTATCTCCAGAATTATTATCTACAATTATTACTTCAAAATTTTGATAGTCTGATTTTAAAACTGACTTTAAACAGCTTATTGCTTGATCTGCAACCTTATAATTTAGGATAACTACACCAACTTTTTTCATGACAATCTATTTTGGATTTTCTGCCAAGTCCGCTTGACTGGATTATCAGATAATTGACTAAGATTTAACCAATACCTTAACTCTTGGCCCGACTTTTTAGCAGTCTGATTTAATTGGACCAAATCAATCGATTGCTCTTTAAATTTCTGAATTTGCCAAACCTTCAAGTAAACTACCACAAAAGAAAAAGCTTGTAGCAACCCCAATCCTAAACCATGTGCGCCATCTAAATAACCCCGATGAGCAAAAAACCGACTAAGAAATTCTGATAATGGTTTTGAAATTAAATCTGTCCAATCAAATTTATAACCAGTCTTATCTAAATCAGCAGCTTGAATAGTTGTATATCGATTCATTCGATTAATAAATTGTTCAACATTTTGATAGTGCAAATGATTTAGTGATAAACCAGCAATTGCTTCTAAAGTTAATTTCCGACCCTTAGTCAATGGCTTAGAATGAATCTCATCCTGCCAAGTGACCATCCCTTTTTTATAAAATCTAATATGATAATCTGGCCACCAAAATGATTGTTTAATCCATTTACCAAAAATCCAATTTTGTCTTGGAATTTCTACGAAATCAGCCTGATCTGTAGCTGCAATCGACTTTAACTTTTCCGCTAAATCTGGCTCAACAGCTTCATCAGCATCTAAAATTAGTAACCAATCTCCGGTTGCTTCTTTTATAGCTCTATTTCGAGCCGGTTCCACATAACCAAGTCTTTCATGATAGATAACTTTTGCACCTTGTCTCTTGGCAATTTGAACGGTTTTATCATCAGAATGCATATCACAAACGACAACTTCATCTGCCCACTTAACCGAGTTTAATGCCCGTTCTATATGCTGTTCCTCATTAAAAGTATTGATGACCACCGAAATTTTATTCATTAGCCATATCATAACATTTAAATTTATACTCACACAGTCCGTCCAAGGCCAGAATCTAGATTCAGGATTCAAGATTCGGGAAAAG
>CAZZEB010000131.1:0-3150 GCA_964652495.1 uncultured Gammaproteobacteria bacterium | reverse complement strand
CTGGTGTTAAGCTTTGTTGTTTTAAACGATTTGCTTCGGCTTCACCACGAGCGATATTAATAGTAGCTTGAGCAGTGGCTGATGCTTCTTGGGTTTTGAATAGAGCCCGTTCTGCCTCTTGTTGAGCAACTTGTTTTTGCTCGATAGCTTTATTAAATTCTGGAGAGAAATTGACATTAACAATAGAGACGTCATCGAGAATAACATCGAATTTAGTGAGTCTCTCTGAAAGTAATTTATCGACATCCGCTTTTAGTTCAGCTCTTTTGGCTAAAACTTCAGAAGCAGTTTTTTGTGCTGTTGCTGCTTTGACAACTTCATTAACGGCTGGGACGATAATTCGATCAGTTACGGCGAGTTTATCTCCAATTTGCTGATAAATTTTGTTTACTTTTGAAGAATCGAGATGCCAATTGACGACGATGTCGGTATTAACTGTTTGAAGATCTCGTGATGCTGCTTCGGCTTTGACATCAGTTTTTTGAGTTCGAACATCCATTTCAATTACTGATTCTATAATGGGAATACGAAAATGAGTTCCTTCATTGAGTACTTTATTGGAAATTCCAGAGAAGCTATTAAAAACGACACCTCTTTTACCAGCACCGATAATGACAATTGGAGAGAGGACACTGAGCACGACAATTAAGATAACTATTCCGATAACAATTGAGACAAAAGATTTTCCAACTTTGGCTATCGGGTTTGGATTCATACCTTATTTATATCATCGTTATTGTCGATACACAATATTCTGCGGATTGCAGGAGATTGAATGTTGAAATTAATAACTTATAGTCCTAAATCATGCGACAATTATGTTAAAATATCTGCCGTTATGGATAGGGAATCATTACCAAACAATGAATGGGCGCATCTTAATGGCTCGTTAAATATTAATCCATCTTTAGATACAACTAAAGTGATGCCGCCAAACAAGTTGTTACAGAAGGGTTTGATAAAAGCGGGTCGAGATCGAGGTTTAGTGGATAGTGAAAGTTATTTTAGAGATTTTACCGATCTACAGGATCCTGATTTAGTCTCAAGAATAATCAAACAATTTAAAAGATTTTCTTCTGATATGACTCCACAACCAATTATAAGTTTATCTAGACAAATTCCATCACTCTTTCCGGTATTTGAGGAGATGATGATTGAAGGATTATTGGAGAGAGAAGAAGAACGATTATTTAGCTTGCTTAGGCTTAATTCTAATAATTAGAGTATATTCCAAATATCACTTTTAGTTAAATTAATTAGTTTTCAAATTGGGTGTTGACAAGTGCTTTTTTCGATGGTAATATGCACACACTTGTTTTGAAATCTCGTCCCTCGGGACATAGATGGTTATTAGAGTTAAATCTAAGTACTTAAGGCAAGACAAGTTCTCTAGGAAAGCCGCTTCGTGCGGCTTTTTTAGTGGAAAAAAATAGGTGATATATGGCAAAAGCAGGTGAGCGAGTTGCTATCTTAATGATAAAAGATCCAAATGGTCAGGTTCGTTATGGCCAAATTGATCAAAAAGTCCCCGAAAACGCTGTTGGAAAAGTACTGGTGGTTCATCCTGATACTCGGTTTAGATTGACTCATGGGCTCAATAACGGTGCACATCTTGAGAGAAAGTATGATTTATTGGAGTTGCTTAAATCTGGTGTAACAGAGGAAAAGGATGCATCATATTTATCATTACTTAAAACTTCTAGTTATATTGCTGAAGATATTATCGAATCTGGAAAATTAGGTAGGAGTTTATTTATTCAACAAGTTGCAGTAGAGCTAGGGTTATCAGTGAATGATGTATCCGGGATGTTAAGAGTAGTAAGAATGGAATTCGCAATGGAATCATATTCACCAGACCATCGTAAATCACTATTGCTTTATGGACAGGGTTTAAGAGATTTATTACAAACTGGACAAAAATATAAATATGGTAGAGTTCCGGAAATTATTCAAAGATTGAAAGGTTGGAGTGGTGGGAGTTTGGCCGGATTAAATTGTTATTTAGCTGTTTGTTCTAATTATTCTAAATCACTATTACTTCCATATGAGATTACTGCATTTAAAAAGTTTTATACAGAACGAATCTCTAATGAATGTGGTTTAAGCACTTTAGATAGGATTCTAATAGAATCACGAGTGTTTAGTGATCAAAGTGAAAGTATAACGAGAGGTTATCAATCTATCTATGAATTTTCTGGATTATGTATGGATGATGCTGTGGCAACGAGACATTTGAATGTATTACTTGGCAAGTTTCGTGTTAATTAATAGTTGCTCTTACTTATAGTAAAAATCTATAAAATATATGATAAAATTTGGCGATGGAAAAAAATAAAGGTAGATTACCTATAAAAACTTATAACGGTTTAAGGAAAACTAAAAAGGCTGTTACTTCTGAAGATGTAATGGCTGAGGGTTTACCGTTTATTACTGCTGACACTAAAGATTTGGTGACTAAGAATTTTGGTTTAGGAGAATATGCTGCTCCAACAATATTGTGGCAAGGACCAATTGGGATAAGTTATAAGTTTCCATATCAGAATTTACGTGATATTGTTGTTTCGGAATTAAAGATTTGGTATCAGTACGCACCTAAATTAGTAGAACAGTTAGCGATGTGGGTTGGTGGTACCTATAGAGGTGCCCAAGAATTTCATGAAAGTGGAACCATAGGTGGTGCTATGATTTTAACTTCATATAGACAACAGATGGGATTTGACTTTGTAACTCAGATGTCAGAGTTAACCCCAAAAGATTTATTACATGCCTTTGAACAGTGTAAGAAATTGCCTGAAGATACCATGTTTAGTCGGGCACAATCTAATTTTGAAATACCAACCTATCAAGTTCATTTAAAGGAGATTGTTCAACATGCTATGGATTTATCCCCATCTGAAATTAGTACTAGTACTGCTGCTACCGCAACTTATCAGGCTATAGAGAAATTATGGAGACGATCTGTTTTGTGATGTATTTTGATGTACTCTTGCTTCAATGGGCAATAAAAGAGTAAAATACATAAAGTTGTTAACTATAAAGTTTTCAGCGGTCCGATAGCTCAGTGGTAGAGCAGGGGCCTTTTAAGCCCTTGGTCGTGGGTTCGAATCCCACTCGGATCACACTTCGGCAAGCTCAGTGCGAGCGTTTCAG
>CAZZEB010000130.1:0-3153 GCA_964652495.1 uncultured Gammaproteobacteria bacterium | reverse complement strand
TGGCTAAGCCAGGCGATACTGTTGGTATTTTTGGTAAAGGTCATGAAAATTCAATGAACTATCAAGGGGTAGAGAAGCCTTGGTCAGACCGCAAAGCGGTTGAAAAGGCTATCAAAAGTATTAAATGAACTATCAATCTCGTTTACAGTTACTCGTCCAAACCTGGGGTCAGGAAAGAATCAAATTCGGTGAAAAGCTAGCGGATCATACTTTTAGTAAATTAGGTGGTCCAGCTGAAGCTTTTTTTGTTGCTACTAATGAAACAGAATTGGTCAAAATGTTAGATATGATTGATGAGTTAAAGGTGCCGTATCAGATGTTAGGAGCTGGTACGAAAAGTGTATTTTCCGATCGTGGAGTAAATGGTTTAGTCATTAAGAATCGAACTAGTATTATTAGGGTGGTTGGTATTAAAGGTAAGGTAGGTAAGGGGAATATTGGGATTGATACTGCAACTATTGAAGTGAGTTCGGGAGTTAGTCAGGGTAAGTTAAACGAATTTTTAAAGGAACAGGGACTTGAACAAATTAATTTTGAAACCTCAGAGATTGCCACGGTTGGTAGTTCAGTTTTTATTGATCAAAAATTAAGATTGGTGGTGGAAAAAGTCAGAATTTGGGAACAGAGGGAGGTAGAAGAGGTTGAATTACCAGAGTTAAATCGACATCGTCAGGTTGTTTTAGCAGTGATAATTCGTGTGAAAGCAGCTTCGACATAAGCTATTCCCTAGCGGGATAAATCATGTATAATCTTGACGATTATGACTCAAACAGCAATTCCAGCAAAAGCACCAGGACGAATTAAATTATTCTTTGCGAAACAAGCTTTAAAAGGTGTCTCTAAATCGGCGATCATTGCGGTAACCGGTAGTTTAGGCAAATCGACAACAGGATATATTTTAGAGCAGATTTTAAAGCAACGATCAAAAGTAGGCTGGTTAGATGAAGTTTCAGAGATCGGTGATTTGACTAGTCGGATTTGGAAATTAAAGCGGCCATTAGATCGATTAGTAGTCGAATATGATTGGCGTTCAGATTTGCAGGTTAATTTGTATCATCAATTATTTGCTCCAGAAACAGTGGTAGTAACTAATTTATCTACTCCCAAGGGTGAATTTTCGGCAGATGTTGAGCAGGTTTTTCCTCATTATCAGGAGTTAGTTTCCAATGTTCCAAATCAAGGACAAATATTTTTAAATTATGATGATTTAAATGTTCGACGATTAGCTAAGCATGCTAGTGTCCCAGTTAGTTTCTTCGGTTTAGATAGTGAACATTGTCATGTTTGGGCAAGCAATATTCGATTAGAACAATTTCAAACTTATTATGAATTAAATTATGGAGTTGAGCGGGTTGAAGTTCGATCGCCATTTTTAGGACAACATCAACTTTATTCTCAGTTGGCGGCAGCTTCGGTGGCGATTAATTTAGGAATTCCTTTAACTACTGTGAAGAAAGTAATTGAGCAATTATTGCCATTGGATGGACATTTGCAACCGATTCAAGGAATTAATGGTTCAGTGGTGATTGATGATAGCAATGAGTTATGGCTAGATTCATTAGAAGCGGCTTTGGAGACGATTAATCAAATTTCAGCTAAGAGACGATTGGTAGTTTTAACTGGATTAACTGCTTCTGGACCGGTGGTGGATCGTTTGCATATTGAGATGGCTCAGAAGTTATACAAAGATAAAATTGATTTGGTTTTCTTGATTGGAGATAGAGCTAAACCGATTAGTGAAGAATTACACAAATTAGGAATGCCGAATGATCGAATTGTTGAGGTGCCATTGAGTGAACTATCAACCAGATTAGCTAATACTTTAGGTAAAGGTGATGTAGTGTTGTTTAAGGGTGAACCAGAATATCAGCTAGGTGAAACTGTGAAGCGAGTGGCTAAAGCAAGGGGTTAGTAGTCGGTCTACCGCGAGCAGAAGCTAGCAGTCAGCAGCTTTTAGATAGCAGCCAAAAGGAGGGGGTGGAAAGACGAAGATTGCTTCGTCGATGACTCCTCGCAATGACGGTTTACCTCGAGCAGAAGCTAGCAGTCAGCAGCTTTTAGCTAGCAGCAGTCAGCCAAAGAATGCATGTAGGTGGTTGGGGGTGGGTGGTAGAAAGTGTACCACGCGCCAAAAACGAATATTGCATGGATTCCCGCTTCTGCGGGAATGACAATTTCTAGTTTCTTACTATTCGCTACACGCTACTCCCTATATGCTTGTTATTCCTACTCCTACTCCTATTCCTATTCGTGTACTTAAGGTAAAATACTTCTATGGTTTTATTATTAGGTTTAACAATTATCTCTTTTTTATTAACAAGTTTATTGTTGGTGCCATTTATTGATTTACTTTTCAATTTGCGAAAAAAGTACTTTAAAGGCCAAGATAGTGAAGCTGCGGTAGAAGCTATCCGCAAATCTGATTCTGATACACCGATTCATGATCAATTGATGAAAGCAGATTTTGGAACTCCACATGGTGGAGGGATTATTATTATTCCTTTAGTAGTGGTTTTTAGTTTCTTAGTTTTGTGGTGGAGACAGAGTTTAGAGTCGGAGTGGGCTTTGATTGCTTTAACGATGTTATCTTTTGGTGCTTTGGGATTAATCGATGATATTCGTCATATTGCTCAGAGTCGTGCTGGCAAATTTACAGGATTACCAACTCGGGTTATTTTTTCAGTTCAATTGATCTTAGCAATAATTATAGCTATCTCATTGCATTTTAATTTTGGATTTAACAATTTATATTTGCCAATTTAGGGAATGTGATATTGGGAGCTTGGTATATCCCACTTGCGGTATTAGCGATTATGTCATTTGCCAATGGGGTT
Source organism: uncultured Gammaproteobacteria bacterium (assembly GCA_964652495.1). GTDB lineage: Bacteria > Patescibacteriota > Microgenomatia > Daviesbacterales > UBA10151 > CAYTXH01. Next base: position 319 of record CAZZEB010000130.1, on the reverse strand, counting down.
AATATCTCTGATGGGTTAGATGGTTTATCGAGTGGTTTGTTAACTATTTGTTTAGTGGCATTTTTAGTATTGGCGCACTCAGTTTTTGATGTGACGATTGGAGTTATGGTGGGTATTTGGTTAGGCGCTTTGATTGCATATTTGTACTTTAATGTTTTTCCGGCTCGCGTTTATTTAGGGGATGCTGGAGCTTTTGGATTTGGGGCGACGCTTGCAGTAATTGGTTTACTAACTGGCAAAATCTTTGCGTTAGGGATTATCGGCGGAATGTTTATGGTGATATTATTATCATCATTTGCTCAAATAGTCTCAAAAAGAT
>CAZZEB010000129.1:0-3218 GCA_964652495.1 uncultured Gammaproteobacteria bacterium | reverse complement strand
TCGCCGCCGTTACAGGTGATTCAGTTGGCTATTATATCGGCCACAAATTTGGTCGTAAGCTATTCAATCGCGAAAATTCCAAACTCTTTCATAAAGATCATTTAGTCAAAGCTCAAGAATTCTACGACAAACATGGTGGAAAAACTATTATTCTCGCTCGATTTATTCCATTGATCCGGACCTTCGCTCCAGTGGTCGCGGGCATTAGCAATATGAACTACACCTCGTTCTTACTTTATAACGTCGTTGGTGGATTTTTATGGGCAGTCGGTCTTTCCTTTGCTGGTTATTTCTTAGGTTCACTCATCCCTGATGTGGATAAATATCTTTTGCCGATTATTTTAATTATTATTTTTGTGTCTGTTGCTCCAGGAATTTATCATACACTCAAATCGCCTACCCATCGAAAAAGTTTACTTAAAATGCTAAAACTCAGCAAATAATATGCTTTATTTAGTGCCGACACCTATTGGCAATCTTCAAGACATTACCCTACGTAGCTTAGAAATACTAAAATCTGTGGATGCTATTATCTGCGAAGACACCCGCCGCACCGGTCAATTACTTCATCATTTTGAAATTAAAAAACCACTTTTAGTTTTAAATGACTATAACGAATCACTTCAGTTTCAAAAAATTATCGCCGAACTCCAAATGGGTAAAAACTTAGCCTTAGTTTCAGATGCTGGAACTCCCTTAGTTTCGGATCCGGGATTTAAATTAGTCCGTGAATGTCGTCAATTAGAGATACCCATCGACGCCCTACCCGGCCCAAGTTCTATTTTGCCAGCTTTAACTATGTCAGGATTACCAACTGATAAATTCCTTTTCTTAGGTTACATGCCAGATAAACCAGGTCATCGCCAAACTCTCCTAACAAATTTATCCCAACAAGCCTCGATTCTAAAGCTAACATATATTATCTTTATCGCTCCATTTAAGTTAGTAAAAACCTTAACTGAAATGCAACAACAGCTAGGAGACATTCAAATTACCTTAGCCAAAGAATTAACCAAGATTTATCAAAAAGTTGAATCAAAATCGATCTCAGAATGGCTGACCGAGTTTAAGAAACAACCACCAAAAGGCGAATGGGTGGGATTATTTCGCTTGGACTAACTTCTTTTCTAAATGATGCAAACTTTGTCGCATCGCTTCAAAATCTGGATATTTAGTCATCACTCCATATAAACCTTGTTTTAATAACCAATTTAGTAACCAGTTATCTAATACTGACCTGCCTGAAGCAATAATTGGTAAATTAGTTCGATGTAACATCTGCCAAATTGGTGTTAGTAACTGCTGTAAAGCAGTCTGATCATGTCGATAGATCTCATACAAATCTGAACCAATCTGATAACCAGATATCGCCGCATCTAAATCATCCAACTCTAAAATCACTCCATCAATGCCAACCGATAAATAGTGTTCTAAATTCAAGATATTCTCGGCAATCCCCGCCACCAACCACAGTTTAAAATTTGGACCGCGATGCAATTTATGTGTCGCCAATTCCTGCTTAAATTTCGCCAAATCTAAACTTGATCTTAATCCTCTGACTGCCACATCAATATTTCCCAAAGAATTTTTATGTTTAGCAAATTTAATTAACTCAACAATTTTCTCAAATTGATCTTTACTAACTGTATGTCCAGATTCAATCTCAACGATGACTCGAATTCTCGGATGCAGTTTAGCCGCTTCCAATAATTTATCCTCAATTGTCTCCAATTTTTTGTTCGACTCGATTCGAAATAGTATTCCGTCTGCCAATTGATCTAATTGCCAATTATCACTGATTTCTAACCAAGTTTTAGTTGCCACCACTGGCGGCAAAGCTTTATCATTTTTTGTCACTGGCAAATCAACATGATGCTCCGGTTTTGAGAAATCCAATTCTAAACTCGATAACTGAACCAATTTAATATCTCGATCAATCATCCAATGAAATTTAACCGGCAGCAATTTTTTTACTCGAATTATCTCTAAATGTTTTTCTAGATCTGCTTGATGAAATGGTTCAATCACTCCGTTTTGAACTCTGAATTCCCAAACCTTTTGATTCGGATGATAATATGCCACACCTTGCCCAGTTACCTGACTCGCCATTACCACCTGTTGTGGTTTTAATAATTTAAACCAATCACCGCCTTGCCCTTTACTCAATCCTTTCCATAGCTGATCAAACCATCTCTCCAATAATTTTTGCCAAATCTGTTGCTGAAGCTTCGGATCAATATGTGTCGAAATTTCTAAAGGTATCTCTAAATTTAACCACTGTTGCCGAAAACCGGTATGACCAGCTTCCAATCGCTCCATTTCATGAATCGGCCACTTTTTGACTAAATCACTAAAAAGCTCCTGATTCGGCCATATCACCAAACTATCAGCCACTGGAACTCCTTGTTGAGCCATCCAAGCTAAATCGGCAATCTCTTCGCCCACTTCAAACCGATCCTCACTCCATATCAGATTTATTGGCAGTATTTTCATGATTATTGATTTAACTGAACCAGATCACCTGGCTGAATTTGATAACGATCAGCAAAACCAGCACTTACCTCTAGCATTTGTCTCACTGGCACAGCTGGTTGGTAAATTGGTAATTCAGCATCCGCAGTCCCAGCTACAGGTGCTGGTATATTTTTAGTAATCTCAGCTACTTTACCCTCTTCAATCCAAATAAAATCTAACGGAATTTGCATTCCTTTCATCCAAAATCGGTGTCTCTCAGATTTATCAAAAACAAACAACATCCCCTCAGTATCCGACAAACTTGCTCGGCCGCTTAAACCTTTCGATCTTTTAGCAGCTGTATCAGCTACTTCAATTGTTAATTTTTGATCTTTAATCGTTAAAGTAGAGGTAGAAGCTCCACCGCTAAAACCGGTAAACCAGCGAGTAAATGAATTAAACAGCTGCGGATTAGCCGTCATTCCGAATGCTACAAATACAACTATAACTAAAAATATTACTTGAATCACAAATTTTTTCACCAACTAAATGTTACCGTATCCCACACCCACTCACAAGTCAGACCTCAAGGGGTAAGAGCTGGCAGCTTTTAGCTAGCAGCTTGCAGCCAGAGGATGGGTGAGGAAGGTGGCGGGTGGAATACTATGGAATCTTTGTCCTTTGTGTCTTTCCACCCCCTACCTCCCACGCGCCACTATGTGTGTCTTTGTATCTGTACCCCCTAAATTCGTCATTGCGAATTA
>CAZZEB010000128.1:0-3258 GCA_964652495.1 uncultured Gammaproteobacteria bacterium | reverse complement strand
CAACTGTTGAATAATAAAAAATGCAGCAATAACTACCCCACCTAATACCGGAGAAACAAAATAGGCCACAATAACAGCCGGAATTGCGGAGATAATTGGACCAATTACCGGTACCACCTCAAGTAATCCTGCAAAGATTGCCAAAGGCAAAGCATAGGGAACTCCCATCACTAAAAGTACAACATAAACAATAGCCGCAATGATAACGCTTAATGCAAACTGACCCCGTAACCAAGCACCTAACTTTTCTTCAATTCGATTTGTTACCCGACTAATTTTTTCTTCATGACCGATAAAGAATTGGCTTAACAAATTATCTAGCTTATCTCTCTCAAGTAATAAATAGAAAGTTAAAACTAAAATCGAAATTAACGCGATAAAATTATTAAAAATTGCTAATGTAAAACTAACCGCATCTTTAGAGATATTACTTATTTCCTGGTTAATAACAGACTGATCTACCCAATTTGCCGGCAGTATAGTTTCGATTTTAGTTGGCAAAGCTTGAGATAAATTTGTAGTTTGCTCAACTAAAGGAATTACAATCACTGACACCAACCCAGCGATTATTCCAATTATCAATACATAAACCAAAGCTATGGCTAAAGCTCTCGGAGCTTTTAATTTAGCCTCTAAGAAACTAACCATTGGTGATAAACCTGACATAAAAATAATAGCAATAAACAATAAAATAATAACGTCAGTAATTAAAAATAGTGCCCAAAGAATTCCAAAAAAGGCAGCTAAAAAGAAAATTGTTTTGTGGGAAATATTAATTGTCCGTTGCATAAATTAATTATACCAAGCAGTGACCTGCTCTGTCATCTTTTCCTGCCAATCATCTTCAGTAATATCAAACCAATTTATTTGATTGTCTCTTTTAAACCACACCCATTGTCGCTTAGCATATTGGTTTATCTTTAAATTTAATAATTCTTTAAACTGCTCCTTAGTAATTTTTTGCTGACAATATTGTGCCAATAAACCATATTCTAAACCTAATTGATCCATCCGCTCCCAACTAATTCCTTCACTGTATAATCGCTCAACTTCTTCAATCATTCCCATCTCTAATCGATTCTCAACTCTTTTGTTAATCCTTTCACGAAGTTTTTCTTTCGGCGCAGTTAAACCAATTTTCAAAATATTATATTCAGAATCTAATCCCTCGGTTTTAATCCTTTTATCTGGCTCTAATGATTTTTCTATAGCTCTTACTAATCTTCTTGGATTACTTTTATCTGAATCATTCAATTTATCCCAAGACTCAAATGATAATAATTTTAACTTTTCCTGAAGTTGATCCAATGATAAATTATTTAATTCAGATCTTACTTCTAAATCAATTGAGGACTGTTGATCAACAAACCCTGAAACTAATGCCTGAAAATATAATCCCGTACCACCAACTAAAATCGGTAACTTACCAGTTAACTCTATTTTCTTAATAGCTTCTTTAGCTAAATCAACATACTTCATCACATCAAATTGCTGTCTTGGATCTGCTATGTCATATAACCAAATTTTGATACCATCGACAATCCAATAACCATCGCCTTTTTGATAAGAAACTATTTGTCCAGGTAACTTCCCTGATCCCAAATCCAAACCAACATAAACTTGTCGCGAATCAACCGCAACCAAATCTCCGTTTAGTTTTTTTGCCAACTCAATTGCAATATCAGTTTTTCCAGTTGCTGTTAAACCAACAATCGCTAAGATCTTCTTCTTTCGCATACCTCTGATTATAATGAATCGTGATGCTGAAACTCCAGGCTACGTTAATTGAATGGCAACCTATTATCGGTTTATGGCTAATTACAAAATTAATCCTACTTATTGTTGGACTTTATGCAAGCCAAAATCCTCATTGGTGGATGTCATGGATCCAATGGGATGGACCTCACTATATAGATATTGCCAAATATGGATATGAAACATCCGGCGAACATGCTCTATGGATTGTCTTTTATCCTTTGTATCCCCTATTAGTCAAAATATACTCACTTTTTTTAAACAGTTATGAATTAGCAATAATACTAGTATCCTGGGTAAACTCTCTAGTCGCTGCTATCGCGTTATATGAAATTACTAAACAACTTTTTAATCCTAAAATTGCCTTAAAAGCTGTCTGGTGGTTACTAATTTTCCCAACTAGTTTTTTTCTTCAAGCCAGTTATACCGAAGCCACTTATTTAGCAACAAGTTTAGTTTGTTTATCTCTTTACTTAAAACAAAAAATGGTTCCCAGTTGGATCGCCGCCTACCTAACTGGATTAACCAGAATTAATGGTTTAACTTTAATTCCATTATTTTTATTAACACCATCGAAAATCAAAGATAGAATTATTATTTCTAGTGGTATTGTTAGCGGATTTTTTACTTACCTTTTAATAAATTACTGGTTGTTTGGGGATTGGCTACATTTTCAACAACCACTACTTTCAAATTGGTATAAAAAGTTTGACTACCCATGGAATGGGGTTATTTCCGCTTGGCAAAACGCACCCAACTTATTTGATCTAAACAATTATGTTTTTACCTGTGAAATCTATGCACTAGCATTTATTTTTTTAATGTTAATACCAATTTGGAAATACACAAATCTCGCATTTTTCAGCTACACCTTAATTAATCTTTTATTATTTACTTCAACTAGTTTTATTGCTTCGACTCCACGTTATGCGCTGATACTTTTCCCAATTATGATTTGCCTTGCTCAAATCAAAAATAAATATTTCTTTACATTGCTATCAATTATCTCTATTGGATTATTAATTCCCTTAACTATAATGTATACCACTGGACAATGGGCTTTCTAAAAAAATATTTTCATCATCATCAATCTCTCTGGTTAATACTTGGCTTTGGATTAGCTTGTCGATTTTTAGTCATGGGTTTAACTCCATTTAAAGTTGATATGGATGCTTGGGTAGCTTGGGCTTATCGTTTAGCAGAATTTGGACCATGGCAATTTTATTCACCGACAATTTGGACCAACTATACACCAGGATTTTTATATCCTTTATGGTTTATCGGCTCTGTTAATCAGATTTTTGATTTGCCAATAATTTGGCTCAGTCAGATAATTAAAATTCCGGCAATATTTTCAGATCTTTTATTAGCGTCGTTTATTTATTTTTTAACGTTTAAGAGCCAACCAAAAATATCACTTATTCTTGCAGGAGTCATCGCCTTAAATACGTTTGTTATTTTAAACAGTAAAAATTGGGGACAAATTGATATCTTTTTAAACCT
>CAZZEB010000127.1:0-3273 GCA_964652495.1 uncultured Gammaproteobacteria bacterium | reverse complement strand
CAGAAAGAGTTCTTTTACCATCTTCACGAGTAATTTGGGTTGGGTTTGGTTCCAACATTAAAGTTCCTAAGCTGGATAATGGCACACTCCCGTTTTGGCCACTAACAATAATTGATCCTAAGTCGGAAACAGACTGACTGCTTGAGCTGAATCTGAGAGTGATGTCTTGATTGAGATTGTTCTCCTCTGTTAGCTTAATTTCATCAACCGTAAAACCACTGACATAAGATCTCAAAGTAATTCCCAGAGAGTCTAAACTAACACCATTTTGAGATAATTTAGCTAGATCTGGAGTAAAGGTTAACTTACTAGTTCCCGGTTTAATAGATTTATTAATATTGTTAGTTCCAGGTTGTTGCTTTAAGAAATCCTGAATTTGTCCAGCATATTGATCCAAAAGTGATAAATCATTTCCTAATAATTTGATTTGAATATCACTACCTGCCGGGGGACCACCGCTGACCTCAATCACTGATAACTTTCCTGTTTGATATTCTTTGAATTGAGCTCTCAATTCTTGAGCAATATCTCCAGAAGTAGTTTTTCGATTCTCATCTAAGTGTAAATTAAAACTAGCAGTATTAGAACCTGATTGGCCACTACCACCGTTCATGACATCAAAACTTTGACCTAAATCTAAAGCTGTGTATTCGATCTCTGGAACATTTTGAAGTTGCTCCATAATCATTAGAGATTGTTCTTTAGTTTTATCTAAAGTGCTGCCGGATGGTAATTCTAAATTAAGATACAAATAATCTTCATTTGATTTTGGAAAGAACTCGTTTTGAACAAAACCTAATGGCAGCAGAATATATGAGAATAGGGAAAAGATAATAACCATCGCCATAGTAATTCGGCGATTTGAAGTGCTGGTAATAATTCGATTAATTAGCTGCTCATATCCGTGACTGACGATTTCAAAGTTAATAAAGCCATTGGACAATCTTTGTTGGAATTTAGAACTATCATTAGATTTAATAATGACATTTTTAGAGAGGAGTTGGCGGAACCAATTTCGTAGTTGGAAGCTGACAAAAATTAAAACTAGAAACGCTAAGACTTGCACCAATACTAGTGAATTGTCTTTAGGAATAATTAAACTAAAACCAGCCACAATAGCTAAAACAACTAATATTTTAAGTAAAACACTAACTCGTCGTGGAATCTGCGGATTTAGCAAAATAATCATGAAAGGCAAGGTGATAAACATTGCCACAAAGAATGAAGCCATTAAAGTTGTGGAAACCACGATTGGGATAGGTTTAATAAATTCACCAATGATACCACTGGCTAATAACAGCGGTAAAAATGCCCAAACAGTAGTAATGGTAGTGGTAAAGATAGCAACTAAGAAATCTCGCCAGACTAATAATCCGGTCTGAATTCCAGTAAATCTACCGGCTCGATGATAAGCAGTCATGGCAGAGATAACGACGATGGTATCGTCCACTAACAAGCCTAGAGATAACAACAAAGAGAACAAAGCAATAAAAGATAATGAGATATCTGTTAATTGCATGACAGTAAAAGTGATAAAGAAAGTTAAAGGAGTCACCAATGCTGCCACTATCGCTTGCCGTGCTCCTAAAAAGATCAATAAGACGATAAAAACTAAGCCGATGGTAATAAAGAAATCTCGTTGTAATTCAGCAAATTGATGATCAATTTCTTCCGCAGCGTTTAATGTAGTATGCACTTGGAACCGATCTTGTTGTAGTTTTATTTGCTCCTCTACTAATTGCTCAGCATCATGGGAAGCTCTATCTATATTAAAGCTAGATGATCGAAAAACATTAAAGCTAATACTTGGACTAACTGCTCCACCTTTAGCTTGATAATAAGAGCTGGTTTGGTCTGGTTTAGAGATCTGACTAATTGAAGCGATGGCTGATAAAGGAACTAATTCTCCATTTAGATTGATTTGGAGTTGTCTTAAATCTTCAACCTGTGTGACAACTGGATCAATTGTTAAACTAAAATTATGATCGGCGGTTTTAATATTTCCAGCCGGAAACGACTTTAAGCTACTACTGATTATTTGACTTAATTGAAACTGATTAATTTGATAAGTACTAACAGCTTCTGGGTTTATCACGATTTGGATTTCTTGTTGATCTAAACCAGCTAAACTAACTTGATCAATCGAGGGTAAGTCTTTTAATTGTTCCTGAAGTGCTCTTGCAAAACGATATAAAGAGGGTTGATCAGGTCCAGTTAGTGTAAAGGTCCAAACTGGAGTATTTTCAAAATCTAGCTTTTGTACTTTGGGATCAACCGCATCATCTGGCAGGGTGGCGGTATCTACTGCTGATTGAACATCAGATCTGGCTTTATCAGGATCAACACCAGATTCAAATTCGATATTAATTATTGAAACTGAATCAGCAGAGGTTGATTGAACTGTTTTAACTTTATCGACGCTGGCGATAACATCTTCTAGAGGAACAGTAACTAACGATTCAACATCAGCTGGACCAGCACCTGGCAAAACTGTTTGAACTAAAACAATCGGGATTTTTATTTCTGGATTTAAATTTCGGGGTAACTGAAAAAAGCTCGATAACCCCATGATACATACTAAAAAGACTACCAAAATTACCAACCGCGGATTAGCTAAATATTTAGCTAACCAAGTTTGGTTGGTCTTAGGATCAAACTTCAAATGAGAAAGTAGCTTTGATTCTGCCATGGGATTACTCCACCTCAACTGAATCCCCAGCAATTACATTGCGGGAGGTTATGACTTGGTCACCGCTTTCTAAACCAGAAAGAACATAGACATAGCCACCGATAACTTCACCTAATTTAACTGACTTAGATTGGGCTTTTTTATCGGCATTAATTACGAATACATAACTATCTGTTTGAGTTTGGAAAACTGCATCAATCGGGATATACGGCATGGCAGCTAGGCTGTCAGCAACTCCAATTGGCAGTTCAACTTTGATGTAGCTTTGGTTAGTTAAGCGGAAATTCGACTCTTCAGGAAGATTAAAGATAATACTGTAAAGTTGACCGTCAGTTGCTTCTGAGGAAACAAAACTTGGATATAGTTCAAAGATGTCACCATTAATATGGACTAAACTTGGTTCATACTGCGAAACGGTTTGAGCAATAGTATCAGGAACTTTAGCGATTAAATTAGTTGCTTGTCCATCAAAGGAAATTGTGGCAATTGGTGTTCCCGGATTGACCATTTGTCCGACCTGAACATGGACTTTTTGAATAGTTCCACCGCATGGAGTCACTGGGTAATAAAGAGATTCATTAATG
>CAZZEB010000126.1:0-3356 GCA_964652495.1 uncultured Gammaproteobacteria bacterium | reverse complement strand
TATGAAAGTATCAATTGTTATTCCAAATTGGAATGGTGAGGAAAAATTAAAACGAAACTTGCCGAAAGTTTTAGAAGTTAAAGGCGTAGATGAAGTGATCGTAGTGGATGATGGTTCAACTGATGGCAGTGTTAAATTATTGGTTGAACAGTTCTTACCAAAAATTAGATTGGTTCATCGAGCTAATAATGGTGGGTTTTCATCCTCTGTTAATAGTGGTGTTCGAGCTGCAAGTGGGGATTTAGTGTTTTTATTAAATAGTGATGCGGTTCCTGAGACTGACTGTATAGAAAAATTAACGCCTCATTTTAAAGACCCGATGATTTTTTCAGTTGGGGCTAATGTTGGTGGTAGTTGGAATTGGGCTCGATGGGAAAATGGTTGGTTTTGGCATAATCAATATGGTGATAAGGCTGAAACTGAAGCACATCCCACTATGTGGGCATCAGGAGGTAATAGTTTATTTAGAAAAGACTTATGGGATGAATTTGGTGGGCTTGATGAGTTAATGAATCCCTTTTATATCGAAGATACTGATATTGGTTATCGGGCGTGGAAACGGGGCTATCAAAATTGGTTTGAACCGAAATCCCGAGTGGAGCATTATAAAGAAGTTGGGGTGATTGAGGGTAATTTTAGTCGAAGAAAGATTAATTTGACTGCTCAAAGAAATGAATTATTGTTTATTTGGAAAAATATTCATCAGTCAAACTTATTTCTCCAACATATTTTACGTTTATTAAGTAGATTGATTTTGACTCCTGGCTATTGGCGGGTTTTTCTAGCTGCGCTTACTAAGTTGCCAGCAATCGTCCACAAACGTCAGATAGAGAAAAAATATGCAAAGGTGACTGATACTGAGATTTTAAGCAAGTATCAGTTAAAACAGGTATAATTAGTTAATGCTGTATTTAGAACATATTAAGTTGAATAGCCGAGGAATTAGGATTGTAGATCGGAATGGTCGTGCTATATCAGTTGGGATGGGGGTTCAGAAAGCTCTTAATAGAATTTGGAATTACGTGTTAGATTTTGAGCTGCTACTGTTACGTCTGATTGGTTGTTTTCCAATTCATACTGTTCGATGGTTATGTTACCGGTTAGCTGGGGTTAAAATTGGGCGGGGTTCACATCTTCATATTGGTACGCAGTTTTTTAATCCGAGTGGAATTCAGATAGGGAATGGATCGATTATTGGTCAGGGGGCATTTTTAGATGGACGGGATAAGTTAGTGATTGGTAATCATGTGGATATTGCTTCTGAGGTCATGATTTATAACAGCGAGCATAATATTCATTCGGGCGATTTTGAACCAATTGATGGTCCAGTTGAAATTGGCGATTATGTTTTTATCGGTCCGAGAGCAATTATCTTGCCGGGTGTCAAAATTGGTAAAGGGGCAGTTGTTGCAGCCGGAGCTGTAGTTACTAAGGATGTTGCAGAGTTCGAAATTGTCGGTGGTGTTCCTGCTAAAGTAATCGGTGAAAGACAAGTTAAGGATCTAAATTTTCGATTGGGTCGTGTTCGGTTTTTCCAGTAAATCTCTATTATAAAAAATATAACTTTTGGGTTTTTTTTTATAATATTTTTGTTGGGTTTAGTTTATGTTGCTTGGCCAATGCCTCAATCCATTAATGATTTTGCTGATTTACCCAATTCTTCAAAATCAACAGAAGAGGGCGATACTGTTCAAGTTCCCAATGTAGCAGCCTATTATTCAGATCAGAGACGGGTTGCAGTCACTCAATTTTACAAACAACAATTTGAAACTTTAAGTATTTTTGGAATTAAAATCCCAGCTTTGAGAATTAATCGTCGAGTTGAGGAAGCTGATCAAATTATTAGAGATCAAATAGTGAGTACTTATTTTGAAGAATATTATTATCCGCTGAGATCATCGTTTTATGTAAATGGTTTAGAGCCAGTTAGAGATGATGGAACACTATTTTTTCCTGCACCAGTTCAGTTATTTCATCAGGGACGGGATTATACAACCAAAACCACAGTTCGATATTATCCTTCAGGCTTGTTAGTTAGATTAATTGTTTATATTGGCATTTGGTTGATATCGATTAGTTTTGTGTTATTAGTTTTAAGAATGTTGCGAAAACAGGGAGATAGTAAATGAAAATCGGAGTCAGTATTGTCAGTTATAATACTGGAGAAATTTTAGTCGATTTTTTAAATAAATTAGTTAAAGATTTATCCGTTGATCCGAAATTAATTTGGGTAGTTGATAATGCTTCAGGTGATGGTTCGGCAGAAATGGTAGAAAAGTCATTTCCTAAAGTTAATTTAATTAGATCCAGTAAGAATTTAGGTTTTGCTGCTGGTCAAAATATAGCTTTGAAAGAATTAGTGAAATCTGAAGCTGAGGGTATAGTGGTAGTAAATTCAGATATTCAATTAGAGAATGATTGTTTTGAAAAATTAGCTGAAGTATTAAAAGCAAAACAAAATATCGGAATGGTTAGTCCAAAAATAGTTGGATATGATAATCATCTGCATTCAAATGGGGGCGATTATCCAGTTGGTCTGGCTTTAATTAGTTGGCTCTTCAATTTAGAAGTACTAGGAATTAAATCAAATTTTCATCGTTTAGATTCAGATTATTTTGCTAAACCAAAAAGTGTTGACTGGGTTGGTGGAACTTTAATGATGTTAAAACCAGAGATTTTAAATAAGGTTGGCTATTTTAGTGAAGACTATTTTATGTATTTTGAAGATTGTGAGTGGTGTTATCGAATAAATAAAGCAGGTTATAAAATAATGCTAGAACCTTCGGTGGTGATTAAACATCAGAGTGGAGCTAGTTCTGATAATCCACGACTTAATCAATGGTCTGGAGAAATGAAAGGTTTGACTAAGTTTTATCAGCAACATTATCCGATGTGGAGTCCTTTAGTTTGGTTATTAGCGAAAGCGTCAGTTATATTAAGGATGTTGGCATTTGGTTTATTAGGTAAATGGCAGTTTGCAAATACATATAGTCAGGTTTTAGTAAAATTTTAAAGATGCTATTAAAAAAATATAATTGGTTAATATTTGGATTACTTGCTGCTGTAATGGTAATTGTGCCGTTATATCCAAAATTTCCATTAGTGGATATTCCTGGAACTTATGTTGAAATGCGATTGGAAGATCTACTGATTTTAATGTTGGTAGTTTGTTGGGGTTTGATTAATTTATCACGTTGGAAAGAGATTTTATTTAATCCAGTTGTATTAGCAATTATCTTATTTTGGAGTGTTGGAGCGCTCTCTCTATTTTCAGGAATCTGGTTAACTCAGTCGGTTCAACCGGGGATTGGATTGCTGCATTTTCTCAGACGGATAGAGGTGATGTTGTTATTTAT
>CAZZEB010000125.1:0-3359 GCA_964652495.1 uncultured Gammaproteobacteria bacterium | reverse complement strand
AATTGATCTCCAACTAACTGTAAATGATTTTGACTATATCCAACAACCTGGCTGCTTCCCCATAACGCACCCATCCCTAACATAACAATCATTAATGATAAGGTATAGAATTTTAGTTTTACTAACCAACTATTCTCATTTTTTTTAGCTGGCTTAACCATAAAAGTTTAAGAATTTAAACGAGTATCGACTCTTTCCATATCACGAGGAAACATTGAAGCCTCTCGAATATTACCAAGTCCTAATATTTGCATCGTAATTCTCTCTGCCCCAAATGCAAAACCACCTTCTGGTGGACAACCATATTTATAGGCATCAGTAAACAATCGAATACTTTCTGGATCCATCTCCCACTCTTTAACATGTTTCATCAATTGATCGTAATTATTGATCCGTCTGCCACCAGATAACCACTCAATACCTCGACATAATAAATCCATTCCTTCATTTACCTCAGGATCTTCCGGATTAGGATAAACGTAAAATGGCTTCTTACGGGTTGGATATCCATATATATAAACTAAGTCAGAACCTGTTTCCTCTTTAACAATTCGACAAATTTCTTTCTCATCTTCTCTCGTCAAATCTTTCTCCTGTCTATTATCACGTCCTGTAACTGCGAAGATTTTTTCTTGAGCTTCTTTCAAACTCATAGTCGGTGTTTCATCGATTAATTTTGGAATCTCGACCTCAAACATTTTGAGTTCTTTCTGACATTTCTCATCTACTTGCTGAAGAATATATCGGATAGTTTGATCTGCCATTTTCTGAACATCTTTCCAACTTTCAATGAAACCCATTTCTGCATCCAACGACACAATCTCAGTTAAATGGAATGAAGTCACACTTGGCTCCGCACGAAAAACTTTATTAACAGAAAAGACTCTCTCAAACGCTGCCATTACTATTTGTTTATATAATTGGGGACTTTGACTCAAAAATGCTTTGTAATCAAAATAGTTAACTTTGAAAACTTCGGCACCACCTTCGGCAACTGCTGGCACGATAGAGGGAGCTTGAAATTCAAAGAAATCATTTTGTTTCATAAACTCTCTAAAAGAATCAATTACTACTGATTGCACTTTAAAAATCGCCTGAACTTTCGGATGACGAAGTGTTAATGAACGATGATCTAATAAGGTTGGCAATTGTAAATCTAAATCTTTCTGCCCCATATCAAAAGGCAACTCTGCTGCTTTAGCCAGAACTTCGACTTTTTCACCCTGCAACTCAACTTTTCCTGTTTCTAAATCTAAGTTAAATAATTTCTCAGGCCGCGCTGCAACCTTACCTTCAATATTTACTACATCCTGATCCCGTAAATCCCCAGAAAGATCTCCCATCATCACGACCTGAATTGTTCCTGATCGATCCCACAAATCTAAGAAAACAATTTTTCCATGATCACGTCGGCTATGAACATAGCCTGAAACTCTGACAACTTGATCAACTTTATTAACGGTATCTTTAATTAATGTTCGTTCCATACGAGGCTAATTATCTCAGCTTCAGGCTAAGATCGCAAGCTAATAGATGAAAATTACTTTATAATTACAGATGTTCTTCAGTTACTAAATACCTCGGTCTTATCTGATCTACTAATACCCTCTTCAATTCATCGAAAACATCTGATAAGACTTGATCTTGAGCATCATCTGTATTTGCGGCAATATGTGGTGTAGCCAAAACTTTAGGATGAGAAATTAAATCTTTATTTAAATTGGCTGGCTCCCCTTCAAAAACATCAGCTGCATAAAAATCCAAAACCTCTTCATTAAGTGCTTTTATCACATCATCTTCCCTGACTACACCTCCCCGACAAGTGTTTATCAAACCATTACTTTTTTCTAATTTCCGAATTAAATCAAGTGTAATAATATTTGTTGTTTCATCCGTTCGCGGCAAATGGACTGAGACATAATTAGTCATTTCAAAAAGTTCAACCAATGATGAGGTATTTCTAACTCGCGACCTTATAAAATGATAATTAGGAACAAAAGGATCAAATCCATAAACCTCCATACCAATCGCAGCAAATAGCTGTGCTGCATACCTACCAACTCTACCTAAACCGACAATACCAACTTTTTTACCATAAATCTGTGTACCAATATTGTCTTGACGATTCCAAACTCCATCTCTTAACTGTTCTGTAGCTTTAACGATATTTTTTGATCCCGCTAATAATAGCGCCACAGCATGTTCGGCTGTCGATAATGAATTTGCATACGGGCAATTAGCAACATAGATATTTTTTGAAGTAGCGGTTTCAATATCAATATTATCAAATCCTATCCCAGCAGATATAATAATTTCTAAGTTTTCAAAACTATTAATCAACCTGTTATCTACTGGAACCTCCCCGCGAACTACAATAGCACTGATACTTTTAAAATCACTAATTTCTCTGGTTGTCTCAATACCAACCTCTTTTAATAAAATAGTTAACTTGGGATTAACTTCTCCTAACAAATATACTTTCTTCATATTATTAATATCATATACTATTTAGCCTATTTAAAGTTGTCACCATACTCGCAGTGCTTGGATGAGGATCCAAATGGAGCGGCATCCATTCTTTATCATCTTTATGTAAATTCAAATAATCTATCAACTTACACACTCTCTCTACATCACTTACTTCACGTATAGATTTAAAATCAGCAAGAGGACAATTAGCAATCCCATTAACTAACAATCTCCGATAACTATTTAACGGGTCAATTGCCTCTAACGGCTTCCCGCAATCTAAAAACCGTTTTATTTTCTTCTCAATCATCATAGCAATTCTAGTATTAGCTGTTTCCTGCTGTGCTGCTTCATGCATCGTACCGATCACACCCCTTTTTAATAACGCCCTTACACTCGCTGGAACATTTTCCCCTATTCCTGGCTCTTCAATCCATACGTCAGTCAGATAACGAACATTACCGTTTAAAATTTTCTCTAAAACACTCTCACTAATCGCATCAGCTCTACCAATATTTATTATGGTCTGAGTATTCTTGAGTAAGTCTACATTTTCGTCATTAATTATATTTTTAGATCCAGCGGCTATAAATACTACTGGCTGAGATAATACTCGGTCTAACAAATTTGTCACTCCTATTTTCTCATCAGCTATGTGCGATGGATGCCTTCCTAATATCACTGGAAGGTTAAGCTGTCTGAGAAGTAAACCAATTTGTGTTCCAACACCTCCAGCCCCCACCACCCCAGCAAATGTCTCTAATTTTGAACTTCTAGCATCTTCTAATATCTCAGTATCAACAGCTGCTAACATGGCTACAGCATGTGCTGCCACCTCAATACCATTGCCACCCCGGCAATTATCTACCAGAGTCTGACGACCCTCCCAG
>CAZZEB010000124.1:0-3360 GCA_964652495.1 uncultured Gammaproteobacteria bacterium | reverse complement strand
CTGGTTCAATCACAGACTGGGTTGATGGCTCTGGAACTGAGGCAGCAGACTCTGGTTTGGATATGACCGCAACAGTTCTTCAATTAAATAACTTCAAATCTATTAGTTTTTATCAGCGTGATCTCGACCAAATGCAGACCCCTTTTAACCTCGCGGCTCAGTGGTTGGCTAACGCCCCTGGAAAAATTAAGGAGTATCTTGAAGCTCAAGCTTTTGCTTTAATGGCTGCCGCTTCAGCATCAAACCCTGACCATAGAATCCAAATGACTGGTGGGGGTTCAAATAACCTTTTAACCTTAGCAGATATCCGCGCTGGTCGTAAAAAACTTGCAGATCAAAAGGTTAAAGAAGCCATGACTCTTTTCATTTCTACTGCTGATGAAGCAAACATGCTTTCTTTTCCAGAATTAGCAAGTGCAAGTTCATCAGGCGACAGTTCAGTAATCCGCCAAGGGGCAATCGGCAGTGTTTATGGTATCGCTGTTAGAGTATCACCTTTAATCCCAGCTGGCCAAGCAGTTTTGGGCGTAAAATCAAGTGTTGCTATTGCTTTCCCTAAAGCAGTAAATTATGTTTCGGAAAGACAAGAATCAAAACAAAGAACTTTCCACTCAATCAACTTTGTTTATGGTGGCTCTGTTTTAGACTCAGGTAAACGCTGCGTTCTATTCAACTCTACTGGAGCTTAATAGTCCCAATTCTTTAATTGATGGGGGGATAAAACCCCTCATCTTTCTATATAAAACGGAGTATTTATGCTACAAAAAGCCAACTTTACCATATTTCAAAATACTTCAAATATATCTCTAAAAGCTCAAGATCTATCAAGAGACCCAATTTCTATAACTTTATCATCTTCATCTTTTCTATATGTTGGACTTTTAAAACCATTTTCTTATTTTTATGCTGAGTTAAACGAAACTCCCACAACTTCATCTCAAATAGTGTTAGAATCATTTAATGGGGCTTCTTGGGAGACATTAGAAATTGAAGATGAAACTTTAAACTTATCTCGATCAGGTTTTATTAGCTTTGATCGAACTAAACTTTATAAATCAAATCAAAACTCAAATGAATTATTTTGGGTTAGAGTTAAATCAACATCAACCCACAACATTTCTTTAATGGGAATAACCCAAGTATTTAGCTCGGATAATGAGTTGGCTTGTGAAGAACCAAACATCACAACTGATTTTTACCTTAATGGTAAGAAAAGCCATATACTTTATCATATCTCTTCTCGTCAAGATATTATAAATTCTATAAATAAAAAGGCTAACTCTAAAGTTTTAGACAAACAAAAAAATGAGTATAGAGATACTAATGTTTTTGACTTGAATGATATTTTTGAATTAAAGCAAGCTTCAATTTATTTAACTTTAAGTAAAATAAACTTTGGATTAAGTGATAGTGTTGATGACAAGTATATTCAAGCTTATCAAATATACAAAACAAAAGCTGAACAATGTTTGGATAGGTTTTTTACCATTGACCAAAACGATGACGGCATTGAATCGAATGATGTTAAAACAGATAACACTCCAACAGTTATTGTTTTAAAACGATAATATGTGCTAATTATACGCAATATATGCGATTTAAAAACGATTATAAGAGGGGCTCATGGCAAGTTATGTTGCTGATAACACAAATGGAAATGACACAACTGGAAATGGAACATTAGCTAATCCATATAAGACACCCGAAAAAGTAAGATCGGTTATGGCGAGTGGCGATAAGATGATTTTGATCGGAAGTCAAACTTACCCTCTATCGAACAATTCTATTTTCACAATACCGACTTTTTCAATTATGTCAATGCCCGCAACCGGAAAAGCTACGATTGCTGGTGGCGCATTTTATTTAGGCGGGACAGGAGTGGCAACAAATATAACTCTAGACAATTTAATCTTTACTGCCAATTCAGGTGGAGTAAATCCCAATTTTCAAACGTCATCTGCTAATAGTGTTTTATTTTCTAATGATTGTGAATTTTACTGTATGATGAGGCCAGTAAATGGTCGTTTCACGTTAGATAATTGCGTATTTGATCCATTAGATACATCAGCTAATACGACTTGTATAGCGACATCATCTCCAGTTATTTCAGCAATAAACTGTTTATTCACCAAACCTTTATGTTCAACAACAACACCGAACAATGCAAACTTGTTTATTAGAGGCTGTTCTTTCAACTTCACTGGAAAGTCATTCAATAATACACACGCTTGGTCAACAACAGCTCCTGCGTATTCAGGTTATATTTTTGATTATTGTAATTTTATAGGAATGACTCAGGGGATTATTTATTATAATTCAGCTACAAGTTTGGCAACTCCTGATGTCAATTTTAATAGATGTTATATTGATGCTAATAAAGTTATTCATAATGCTTCAACAGGAGTTCTATCAATAGCAAATAGTTCGTCAGCAAATAATTTATACAAGACCGGAACTGATATTACCAATTTCAGTTCTTATAATTCTTCAGCTATTGCTGATCCAAAGTTTTATAGTTCAACTGATCTTCATATAGAACTGGACTCACCATTGGCGAGCTACAATGGAGATACAGTAGGAGCAAATGTATTAGAAAAACCACAAGTTTTCTTTGACTCAATCCCAACATCAAATATAAAAGCTGGGGAAGGACCATATAAAATTGGGCAAAGAGTTGCTTCATCTTATGGCGATTATGATCCAATAACAGGAAATTGGGAAGCAGTATCAGCAAGTGATTTAAGAAGTGGAGTTTCAAAAAAACAAAATGGAACTACGGTAAATGGTCTTTTAAATCTACCTCCAGTTAGCTCTGTTGAGCTTGGAATGTCTTTTGACAATGGAACAAAAACTGGAACAATGGAAGTTTTATTGACTGATCCTATTTTAGCAAGTGAATTAAAAATAGGTGTTAGTAAGACTATAAATAATGTCGTAGTTAATGGAACATACGATGGTAGTGAACGATATACAGACTATGATCAATCACTAATCTTATCGGGAACTACTGGAAGATATAATAGCTTAACAAATAATCGAACTGGCCTATATACTCCTGACTTTCCTGATCGTTCTAATGTTGCTCCAGACGATACTGTAAATGGTTTAGCTGGAACGATGGATCTGCCAGCATTAAACAAAGTAGCTCCTAGCGATACTTTGAGAGGTGTAGCTGGAACTATGGACTTGCCAGCATTATCTTCTATTTTGCCAACTGACACTCTTGAGGGTGAGGCTGGAACACTACACATCCCTTTAACAGATACAATCTTATCTAATGAGTTAAAAATCGGTGTATCTAAAACCATTAATGATGTAGTAGTTGTTGGTAGTTATGACGCTTCGGAAAGATATGACGAT
>CAZZEB010000123.1:0-3376 GCA_964652495.1 uncultured Gammaproteobacteria bacterium | reverse complement strand
GATCTGCTGGTATTGCTAAAGTTGAGATCGAGAGATCTTCAAATAAGATCAAAATCCTTATTTTTGTATCTCGACCTGGTATTTTGATTGGTCGAGGTGGAAGTGGATTAACTGATTTGAAAAAAGCAGTTATGAAAGAACTAAAGATGAAAAATGACAATGGATTGGAATTATCTCCAATGGATATTAAATCACCAGATTTGTCAGCTTATTTAGTTGCTCAATCAGTTGCTGATCAATTGATTCGTCGAATGCCAGCAGCTCGAATTATGAATCAAGCAATTGATCGAGTTATGAGAGCAGGTGCTAAAGGTGTGAAAGTTGTTATTTCTGGTCGTATTGGAGGAGCTGAAATTGCTCGACGAGAACGTAAGGGACAAGGTTCTGTGCCATTACATACTTTACGAGCTGATATTGATTTTGCGATTTTCCCAGCTTTAACCAAATCTGGTTATGTTGGAGTTAAGGTTTGGATTAATCGAGGGGAGGTAACTATTTAGCGGATAGCAAATAGCGCGTGGTTTTTACGACACGCTATAAGCAATACGCCAAAAAATAAATATGCCATTATTAGTACCATCACGAGTTAAATATCGAAAGACATTCCGCGGTAAAAGAGGTGGAGTTGCAACTCGAGGGAATTTTATTGCATTTGGTCATTTTGCTTTAAAGTTTGAAGAAGCTGGTTGGATTAACTCTCGCCAGATTGAAGCAGCACGAAGAGCAATGACTCGATACACTCAACGTGGTGGTCGAATCTGGATTCGGATTTTTCCTGATAAGCCAGAAACTAAACATCCAGCTGAAGCTCGGATGGGTTCAGGAAAAGGTGATGTTATTGGTTATGTTGCAGTGGTTAAGCCAGGAACAATTATTTTTGAAATGGGTTCAGTAACTGAAGAGGTAGCGCGAGAAGCGATGCGACTAGCATCTCACAAATTACCTTTGAAGACTCGGTTTATTTCAAAAGAAACGGAGCATCAAATATAATGAAACGAAACGACTTATTGGACACAAAGAAGCTAAATGAAGTAGAATTGGTCGGTAAAATTAAACTCTTGAAAAAAGAGATTGCTGATTTAGTCATGGATCGAAACATGAATAAATTAACAGATTTAAAATCGATTGGTAAGAAACGAAAAGAAATAGCTCAAATTATGACTATTATTCGACAAAAACAATTGATTAATGAGTTTGAAGTACAGAAAGGAGAAGTTGACGCTAAATAATAGTGTCGAAATAAAAAATGAAAAATTTACGAGGACGAGTAGTATCAAATAAAGCTATGAAAACCGCAACTGTGTTAGTGGAGACTCACAAAACACATCCATTGTACGGTAAGTCATACATTCAAACTAAGAAGTTCTTAGTTGATGATCAAATTGGTGTAGCAATTGGAGATATTGTTGAGTTTGTTAAAACTCGACCAATTTCTAAATTAAAACATTGGCAGATCGTTAAAATTGTTGGTCGAGATATCATCGCTGTTGAATCTCAAGTGATGAAAGAAGCGGCGAAAGAAGCGATTGAAGAAGTGTTACCAGTTGAAGAGAAAGAGAATGAAGTTGTTGAATCAGAAGTAGAAGTTGCTGAAGAAGTAAAAACTACTGAAGAAAAACCAGCTAAAAAGGCAAAAGCTAAAAAGGGAGATAAATAAACAATGGTACAACATCGATCAATTTTAAAAGTTGCTGATAATTCTGGTGCAAAGCGGTTGCAAGTAATTCAACCTCTTGGTGGAACTGGTAAAAGAGTTGCTAGATTAGGCGAGATCTTTGTAGCTGTAGTTAAGGGTGCAGATCCAAACGGACAGGTTAAAGATCATGAGTTAGTTAGAGCAGTTTTAGTTCGAAGTCGAAAAGAAATTCGACGAGATGATGGTTCTTATATCAAATTTGATGAGAACGCTGCTGTTGTTATTGATAAAGATGGTAACATGCGAGCAACTCGGGTCTTTGGTCCGATCGCTCGAGAAGTTCGAGATGCCGGTTATAGCAAAATTATTTCGTTAGCACCGGAGGTTTGGTAGGAGGATATATGCAAAAGATTAAAAAAGGTGATCAAGTAATAGTATTAACAGGTAACGACAAAGGCCGAGAAGGCAAAGTTGAGCGTGTCATGATTAAGACTTCACAAGTTTTAGTTAGTGGTGTTCGAATTGTGAAACGACATGTCAAAAGAACTGCTCAATTTGAAGGTGGAATTGTAGAGATTACAAAACCAATCCACATTTCAAATGTTAGTTTGATTGATCCTAAATCTAAAAAACCAACTAGAGCTGGTTTTAAGGCTGAGGGTGATAAGTTAGTTCGGATTGCTAAGAAATCTGGAGAGGAAATTAAATAAAAATGAATACATTACATAAAAAATATTTAGAAGAAGTTAAACCAGTTATTAAAGACGAGTTTAAATTCGAAAATGATTTATCAGTGCCACGAATCGTTAAAGTTGTCATTAACGTTGGTTCTGGTGAAGCAAAAGACAACGCATCAGTTTTAGAGGCAATTAAAACTAATGTTGCAGCAATCTCTGGTCAAAAACCAGTAGTAGCTAAAGCTAAGAAATCAATTTCAACTTTTAAATTGGTTCAAGGTCAACCAATTGGTGTAACTGTTACTTTACGACGAGCAAAGATGTACGATTTCTTGGGAAAATTATTTAATGCTGTCTTGCCAAAAGTAAGAGATTTTCGAGGAGTTTCAGATAAAGCTTTTGATTCTCAAGGTAATTATAATTTAGGACTCAGAGAACAAATTATTTTCCCTGAGGTCGATTTTAAGAGCACTGATAAGACTCGTGGATTGCAAATAACAATTGCAACAACAGCACGAAATCAACAAGAAGGGAGACGGCTATTAGAACTATTAGGAATGCCATTTGCTAAGCACGCCTAATTAGATTAAAATAGTGTGATTTAAAAATATGGCTAAGTTATCGAACGTAGTTAAAAATAATTACAAATACGAAGTACGGCGTATTAACCGCTGTCAGGTTTGCGGTCGAAATCGAGCGTTCATTCGTCGATTTGGTGTATGCCGAATTTGTTTTCGAGAACTAGCTTATAAAGGTTACTTGCCGGGAGTTAAAAAATCATCATGGTAAACGATAATATTGGAGATTTAATGATTCGAATAAAAAATGGCTATTTGGCTCGTAAAGAGACAGTAGTGTTATCTTATTCAAAAGTAGGAGTGTCAATCTCAAAGCTTTTGGTAGATGCAGGCTATCTTGTTAAAGTTGATGTTCAAGATGCTCCTAAAGGTAATTTTAAGCAATTAGTTGCTACTTTGAAATATGATGGTCGACAACCAGCTTTAACTGATGTCAAACGAGTGTCAAAGCCTGGTTTGAGAGTTTATAAAAATAGCAAATCATT
>CAZZEB010000122.1:0-3423 GCA_964652495.1 uncultured Gammaproteobacteria bacterium | reverse complement strand
AACCCGCAAAAAAAATTTCCAGTAGATTTTTTTAAATCAAATGAAGCTCTAAATTAAAATAAAATTTTAACATATCTTTTAACTTAATTTGTAGATTTGGTTGTAATTCCACCTGTTTCCTATATCACGGTAAATCCATCTGTCTGCTTGGATCCTAAAGATGAAAATAAAGTAGCAGCTCAAATCAAATGGGCAGCTAATCCAGGATATCAACATTTTGTCATCGCCAGAACTAAATGTAGCAGTTATGATCGTTGTGATGGTCAACCAGAGTTAGTTGTTAACGGTAAAGTTGCTGCTTTTACACCCTCAGCTCGAGATTTTCAGGTCAAACCGGGTGAGTTTTGGAAATATCAAATTTGGGGCTTGCATCAAGGCCAACCTGATCCTGATACCAATCCTCTATCCAACTTAAATCCAAATTATTGGTCTCGGCCAGTAGTTGTCAAGATTCAAAAATGTGGTAACAGTAATAGTTTACAGATTAAAGAATTAAAAGTTGATGTTACCTCTCCACAACCGGGGAGTACTCCTCCCCCCTCTTGTGCTCCAGGTACCGGTAACGCATTTCATCCTTGCCAGCCAGCTACCAACTAGGATCCCGCTTTGGTATCATTGGTTTAATGTTTGGTCGTAATCTCTTTATAGCAATCTCTGTTTTATTATTATTAGCTTCAATTCCTTTAGGCGTTTATTTAGTTCGGCAACAAATGGCACTCAGGACTAAAGCTGCTACTGCTAATGTCACTCGAATTGAGATTTTAGGGAACGAAATTAATGATTTAAGAACTACAAATGCCAACATTAAATTGCAGCTAGTTTATGCAGCAAAAGCTGGAGAGTCCTTTCCAAATAGTTATCGAATTAGCAATTATTTAGCAACGATTACTCAAGCTCCCGAACAACCTTTTAATCAAAATCCAACACTAGTTGATTGGCAATTAGAACCTGGAATTGGTCCTAAAACAATTTATGTTCAATTTAAAGTAAACGATGTTTGGGTGTCGCAAGTTCAACAATCAATTATCTTAGATGACGGCTCTACTCCTCTCCCCAACGCAACTCCTGAGATCGTTACTGTTGATTTACCAACTCCAACCCCAAAATCAATGATTTATAAGCCTGGTAAAAAGTTTGATCTAAATGATGATAAAGTGGTGGATAATACCGATATAGATATATTTTTAGAGCGTTGGAGAAGCGAAAAAGTTGAGCCAAATGATCCAGCTGATTTTAATAACGATGGCCGAATCAATAATAATGACTATGCTGAGATTTTGAAACAGGTGAAATAGATAGCCGGTCTACCGCTAACCGTCTACAGCTCTCAGCCAGCAGCTATTAGCTAGCAGCTTTTAGCCACACAGTGGAAGAGAGATTCAGGATTCATGATTCAAGATTCAAGAATAATCTGCGGTAGACATGCTGCCAGCTAATAGCTATTGTCTCTTCCTCCAAAACTTGCCATAATCTAAACATGAATGACTTGAAAAATCAGCTAAAAGATCGAAAAACTTTAGTTAGTTTATTAGTTTTATTGTTATTAGCAATTGCTTTGCCTTTGGGTATCAAATTAGCTAAAGATCAACAGATCTTACGTTCCAGAGCGGCTGCCGATCCGATTCGTTTTACTGGTGAAAATGTTCAATCTCGAGGATCTGCCTCCCCTGTTCCAGTGATAGTTCCTAATACGAACAATGAATATCAAGTTGATCTCGAATTTAATGCTCCTAGTGCTCCCCCCTCACAACCATAATTTAGCCTCCAATTAGGCTAGTATTTGTTGATCTGTTGTGATACGTTAAAATCACCTGTTATTTTGTCATGACTAAAATTGCTAGTGTCCTTATTCTTTTAATATTAATTGTCTCAATTGGTTTTGGGATCTATTTATCACAACAAAATCAGAATTTAAAAAGCCGAGCTGATGCTAATCCTTCAGTTCAAGCTTATTGCCAAGGAGTTCACGATAATCTGAGAGTTAGAATCAATTGGTCAGGTCTTCCTGCTTTAGAATCAGGTCAATATTATGATATTCGGACATATGATAATTCCGGCGATGCAGATGCTGGTCAAGATTCTCGAAATGGTCGAAATACGACAGTTAATTCTGAAGGTAGTACTTTCGTGACAGTGGTTAATGAACCCAATAACACCCAGCTAGTTGCTGCTCATCGTCGTCCATATCAGGTTTTAATTAAGAAATTAGGTAGCGGAGGTAGTGATATACCGATCGCCGATTCAGGTGTTTTTAGTTGTAAAGCTGATCCTTCGGATGTCAGAATTGATGATTTAGCTGGTGGGGGTCCCAGTTGTGGTGTAATCAGCGGACAAGCTAGGGTCAAATTAAATGCCTATACTGATTTCTCTCCCTTTGCGAATAATCAGATTCACTTATGGTTAATAAAAGGCGCTTGTGGTTTAGGTAATAACTCTAGCTGTAATCCTCAGGGATACAATTCTAATCTGTCTGAAGACACGATGGTTAAAATTCTCACTACTGACGGTTTCGGCAGGTTTAGTTATGATCTAAAAAATGATCCGTCAGTCGCTTCTTTATTCGCCAATAATGTTAATAGAACCATTGCTTTATATGGTGTTGGTGTAGCTGATGCTGAGTTCTGGAATAATTTTTACTATAACCAGATAAATGTTAGCGGTTGTAGTGCCACTACCCCGGTGGTTACTGATCCACTTAGTATTAATGTCACCCAAAATAATGGTCAAGTGACAGTTAATTGGACAGGTCCAGCCAATGGAGTTTGGATTACCGATCAAGCTGTCGCCAATATCGGTGGAAATGCTCTATGGTGTGGTTCTTGTAGAAATATTTTAACAACCAGACAAACTGATACCGCCGACGCTCCAAATCTCGCCGGTAACTCTTTTAGTTTCGGTGCAGATTTAGCTGGTTTTAGAGTAGAAGGAACTAGTCGAACTGATATCGGAAAATATAATTTAGTTAATGGCAAAAAATATACAGTGATGGTCAGTAATGGTGGGCAACTTAGCAATAACGTCGAATTTACCTATCAATCGGCAACAACCCCAACTATCCAGGTCACACAAAATAATGGTCAAGTTACAGTTAACTGGACAGGTACCGCCAATGGAGTTTGGATTACTGATCAAGCTGTCGCCAATATTGGTGGAAATGCTCTATGGTGTGGTTCTTGCCGAAATATCTTAACAACTAGACAAACCGATACTGCCGACGCTCCAAATCTCGCCGGTAACTCTTATAGTTTCGGTTCAGATTTAGCTGGTTTTAGAGTAGAAGGAACTAGTCGAACTGATATCGGGAAATATAGTTTAGTTAATGGTAAAAAATATACAGTGATGGTCAGTAACGGTGGTCAACTTAGTAGTAACGTCGAATTTACCTATCAATCGGCAACAACCCCAACTATCCAGGTCACACAA
>CAZZEB010000121.1:0-3447 GCA_964652495.1 uncultured Gammaproteobacteria bacterium | reverse complement strand
ATCAGGTATTACTACTGGTACTACTCGAACAATTACCATTCCAGATGCTGATGGAACAGTTTGTTTGGATTCAGGTAATTGTGCCAGTGCTTTATCAGGAACTGGTAGTAATAATCGAATTGCTAAATTTACTGGAGCCACTACTATTGGAGATTCTTCGATCTCTGATACTGGCAGCTTAGTTACTCTTACTACTGATTTAGATGTAACCTTAGCTGGTACTGAAAATATTGCTATTACCAGTGACTTAGCTAATGCTGGAACACAGAACACTTTATCAGTAGTGGGAACTCCTTCAGGTACAGCTGGCACTACTCGAGGGGTATTTATTCAACAAGCTAATTCCGCTAATGTTAACGGTTTAGATACTGCTTTATTTATCGATAATGCTGATGCAGATCTTGGTCTAACTACAGCAATTGCTATTACCAATAGTGGTGGTGGTGGCTATACTAATTTCCTAGATACCCCAACTTTAGATATCTCAGCTGCTGGAGCTGTTACTGGAGCGACAGGTATTACTTCTAGTGGCACAATTACCTTTAGTAGCTTAAATAGCGTTGGTGTGGTCCAAACTGATTCTTCAGGTATTCTATCAACTAGTGCTTTGAATTTGGCTGGGGGTTCATCACTAGTAACTGGAACCTTACCAGTTGGTAATGGCGGTACTGGCACAACATCATTTACTGCAGGTGGAATCCTTTATGGTAATGGATCATCAGCAATTGGAGTGTCTAGTGCTGGAACTGCAGGCCAAGCAGTCTTATCTGGTGGAACTGGATCACCAACATTTACTACTGGAACCCTAACCTTAGCTTCTAACTTTGCTGTCTCTGGAGCAGGTGGCTTAACATTGAATACTGGTGGAGGAGCAACCGTTATTAATTATCCTGCTACTGGAACAATTACTCTAGTTGATACTGCCACTGCCCAAACATTAACTAATAAAACGATAGGGTCAACAGGATTAACCTTCTCAGGAGCATCAACCGACATTACCACTGGTACTAATGAGGATCTAACAATAGTTGTTAATGGGACTGGTGATTTAGCAACGACCTTAGATGCTGACACCAATGCTCAGTTCAATGCTACCATCGGTTCAGATGTCAGCTTGAATGCAGTAGATATTAACTTAACCAACACTTCATCCGGATCAACCGGAACCTTAAACGGCTTAGCAGTTCGGAACTTAGATGATGGTGGAACAGGTAATGCTGACAACTTGATCTTTGCGACTAACTTAGACACTTCATCAACAGTTACTAACGGCATTTTAGTTAGCCAGAATGCTGCTGGCGGCACTATGACTAATGGTATAAACATCACCAACACAGCTGGAACCTTGACTAATGGTATTAACTTAACTGGTACCTTTGGTTCAACCTTATTGAATACTCCAAGCTTAGATATCTCAGCAGCAGGTGCCATCACCGGAGCAACTGGAGTAGTATCATCAGGGACAATCACCTTCTCAGGCTTAACAGCAGGTGGGGTAGTCAAAGCTGGAGCTGGAACAGGGACATTATCAGTTTCAGCAGTAGATTTGACCACTGAAGTAACCGGCGTCTTACCATTAGCTAATGGTGGCACTAACAAGAACATCACAGCTGACAACGGAGCAATCGTTTACTCAGACGGAGATAGCTTTGAATTATTAACCCCAGGATCATCAGGACGAGCCTTATTATCTGGAGGGGCAGGGGCACCAACATGGACAACCGGAACTTTGACCTTAGGACAAAATTTCACCACAGCTGGATCAGGAGCAATCACATTGACCTCAGGTGGAGCAACCAACGTTACCTTACCAACCACTGGAACATTAGCTACCTTAGCAGGAACCGAGACCTTCACTAACAAGTTATTAACAGATTCCAGTGTTAGCTTTGCAGATAATGGCGATACTACTAAGAGATTAGCATTCCAATTATCTGGCATCACTACTGGAACCACTCGAACTCTAACTATTCCTGATGCCTCTGGTACAGTTTGTTTAGATACTAACAATTGTGGCTATGGTAGTGCTTCAGGAACTAACAACACTATTGCTAAATTTACTGGTGCTAGTTCATTAGGTGATTCCTCTATTACTGATGATGGTTCGTTAGTAACATTATCAACCGATGTCGATGTGACCTTAGCTGGAACAGAAAACTTAGCTTTGACAACTGACTTAGCTGGGACAGTCAGCGCCTTTGCCATTACTGGTACACCATCAGCTTCAGCCGGAACCACCCGAGGCATAGCTATTAGCCAAGCAGACTCAGCTAATACTAACGGTTTAGATACAGCAGTTTTGATCGACAATGCTGACACTAACTTAGCAGTAGGGACAGCTATTCAAATCACTAACAGTGGTGGTGGTGGATACACTAACTTATTAGATACTGCATCAATCGATATTTCAGGAGCTGGAGCCATTACCGGAGCGACTGGAGTAGTATCATCAGGGACAATCACCTTCTCAGGTTTGTCTGCTGGCGGAATAGTTAAAGGTGGATCAGGAACAGGAACCCTATCAGTTGGACAAGTTAACTTAACTACTGAAGTAACAGGCGTCTTACCATTAGCTAACGGTGGAACCAACAAGAACATCACAGCCGACAACGGAGCGATCGTTTACTCAGACGGAGATAGCTTTGAATTATTAACACCAGGATCCTCAGGACGAGCCTTATTATCTGGAGGAGCAGGAGCACCAACATGGACAACCGGTACTTTGACCTTAGGACAAAACTTCACCACAGCAGGATCAGGAGCAATCACATTGACCTCAGGTGGAGCAACCAACGTCACCTTACCAACCACCGGAACCTTAGCTACCTTAGCAGGAACCGAGACCTTCACTAACAAGACCATTGGCTCAACAGGCTTAACCTTCTCAGGAG
Organism: uncultured Gammaproteobacteria bacterium; assembly: GCA_964652495.1. Lineage (GTDB taxonomy): Bacteria > Patescibacteriota > Microgenomatia > Daviesbacterales > UBA10151 > CAYTXH01. The sequence goes on along the minus strand of CAZZEB010000121.1, from coordinate 556 downwards.
CATCAACAGACATTGCTACCGCTTCAAACGAAGACTTAACAATTGCTGTGGCTGGCACAGGTAATTTAGTTAATACACTAGATGAAGATACCAATGCTCAATTTAATTCAACAATCGGCTCAGACGCTACTGTCAATGTAGTTGACATCAACTTAACTAATACTTCTGGTGGTTCAACAGGCACCTTAAATGGCTTAGCAGTTCGGAACTTAGATAATGCCGGAACAGGCAATGCTGATAACTTGATCTTCGCTACCAACTTAGACACCTCATCAACAGTCACTAACGGCATCTTAGTTCAACAGAACGCAGCAGGTGGAACCATGACCAATGGTTTGAACATCACTCGAACAGCGGGAACTCTAACAGATGCTATTAATATCTCTGGAACCATCTCTGGTAACTTACTAAATACACCAAGCTTAGATATTTCAGCAGCAGGAGCCATAACCGGAGCAACTGGAGTAGTATCATCAGGCACCATCACTTTCTCAGGCTTAACAGCAGGTGGGGTAGTCAAAGCTGGAGCTGGAACAGGAACATTAACAGTTTCAGC
>CAZZEB010000120.1:2362-3458 GCA_964652495.1 uncultured Gammaproteobacteria bacterium | reverse complement strand
TCTTCAGGTGGAGGTGTAGTGGGAAGTGCAGTAAAAATATCATCCTCAGATTTAGTTGGTAACTATTGGGATATGTTTTCTAACAATGGACTACAAATAAAAAATAAATCCAATAATATTATCCAGGGATATCTTAGTTTTTCAGGTTCAGGGTTTGGTTTAAAGTCAACAAATCTAGCCGATAGAGTCACGGTTAACACTACTGGTACCTATCTTCAGGGTCAAACATTTGTCTGGGGTGAACAAACGGCTGGAGGTTATCCAAATAATTACGGTGGTCGAGCCTGGCTAAATTTTGGTTCATGGAATAATATCAGTCTTCCAGATGCAGCAGACGGTGCGCTTTATAGATTTAACAATCAAGCAGAAATCATGGTCGATGATAATTTATATCTCCGCGATTACAACACCAATACGACTCCAATTCAATTTAATACCGATGCAGCTGCTGTCTCAGTCGTAGGCGGCGAAGGTAGTTTCCGATTAAATAACAATATCGGTAACACTTATTCAATGATTATTGGGACCAACGGCACTTATGGGAGTAATGCCTATACAGGAGATTTATTGATTGGCCGTGGTGTCCCTGGGGCATTTTCTGAGACACTAAGATTATCTAACACAGGACGTGTATATCCTGCTGAATGGATCCAATTTAATAACCATACTGGTTTATATTCTCCCATTAATGGTGCTCATCTTTATCCAAATAACGGAAGTTATGGCTCTTGGAGAATTGCTGGGAGTCGAAATGGTTGGTATGGTTTAGAGTTTGATACTTCAGCTGGTCAAGTTTCATTAATGATGGGACATAGCAGCCAAGGTTGGTGTGGTCAGGATGTAGGAATTCACAATAATTCTTATGGTTGGATGTTTAGAGTTAACTGTAAAACTTTATATGTAGATAATTATGTCGACAACAATGATAACAATTTTAACCTAGATCCTAATGGTACGAGTCGTGTTTACCAAATGAATACCTCATTTATTAACGATAAAGTTAATGATTCTTGGTTCCCTTACTATAATGGTTGGAATTACTTTAGAGGACCTACTTACGCTTTTAGTAATATTTGGTATGACGAAAGTAATAGCG
>CAZZEB010000120.1:0-2352 GCA_964652495.1 uncultured Gammaproteobacteria bacterium | reverse complement strand
AGCGGGTACTATCTTGATCCTAATGGTACGAGTAGATTCAATAATTTAGTTATGGATACTCTATCTGCTTCATGGCTAAAAGGAGGAAATGTTACCGTGGGAGGTAATAATAATGGATCTGACAGACAATGTGCTGGTTGTGCTGATTCTATAACTGGTATGCCTAATCTTTGGCTAGTAGCTGGTAGTTCAGGTATGCCTAATGGTGGTTGGGGAGATGGTATTTATGGACAAATTGCTTTCAGAGATGCAAATTGTCCTGGTCCTGCAGGAGATGGTTATGGTCATTGCCAAGTTGGATATGACGTTGCAGAGCTCTATCAATCTACTGAACATCTTGAACCAGGAGATATTGTTTCTAGCTCTGATCAGAGAAGTCATGTTCAAGCAGCAAATCAAAGTGATGCCCGAAGCACAATTGGTGTTATTTCTACTCGTCCAGCTATCCTAATTGATGGCTCTGGATTCATAACTGGACTAGTTCCAACAGTTGATAAAGTTAATGCATCTGCTAATTTAGATCAAAAACAAAAAGATGCATGGATGCAATTAGCTCTTAACGGAAAAGATAAATATCCTGTTGCACTTGCTGGTCGTGTTCCTGTCAAAGTCATTTACACGAATAGCGATATTACTTTTGGTGATAAAATTACTGTTTCTAAATTTAAAGGAATTGGGCAAAAGGCTCAAACATCCTCTGTTTCTGTAGGTACGGTACTTTCTGAGTTTAAAAAGGATAGTTCTGGAAATATCGTAGGATATCAATGCCAAACAGCAGACAGTATTGAATCGATTAAATGGCCAGATATTTCCACTATTGATGACTGGTCTGGAATTGAAAAATCATGTTTCAAACTTCCTGATGGCACATTTGTCGGTAAAGTAATGGTCTTTGTTAATACTTCAACTTTCGATCCAGAAGTTTATATGACTTCTACTCAAGGCTATACATTAGAACAATCAATTCAAAATGGCCAAAGCCTCTACTCTGTTAAAGATCAAAACAACAATGTAGTCAGCAGAATCATGTCATTGGCTGAATTAGTTGTTGGGAAAATCAGAGCTGGAGTTATCGAAACAAAACAATTAATCGTTGATGGTGTCGATGTGATGAAGAAGCTAAACGAATTAAATCAAAAAGTTGATAACCAAGAGAAAGAACTTAATGAGTTAAAACAGCGTTTACAACAACTTGAGCAGCAATAGCTAGGTTGATAAAAACCATGTTTTATGTGACGATTAATTAACAAAGAAATGAATAATAATTCTGGATCAGTAGTAAAAAAAGTTGTTTGGATAACCATTCTGTTGGCAATCATTCTATTGGTATTTTTCCTTGTTCGCTGGGCAATGAATCGAAATCTACAAACCTCTAGTGGTAGTCACTCCCCTTACATTCTTGAGTTAACTAGTCCGGTCTATTCAGTTAGCGGGAAAATCGAAAAAATTAGCGGAAAAACTGTATCTATAACCGTCGATCGAGCCATCGGAACAGCATCAATCCCCTCAATGCCAGGAACTGAGTCAGAAAAACCTAAAGCTATAAATTTTGAAGTAGTTGTTGAAGACGGAACTCAAATCAGCCAACCAATAGATTCAATCGCTGCTCTACCAACTGCAGATGCTAATTCTCAAAATACACCTCAAATGACAATTAATGACCTTAAAGTTGGACAAGTGATTAATGTCATGTCTAAAACAGATTTAAGATTAGGTGGAACTAAATTTAACGCTCAATCAATCACTTTAGCTCCTAAAATGAGATCAACTTATGGTCAAATTAGTGCCATTTCAGGAAATACAGTCACAGTTAAATCTTTCAGTGCTGCAGGAGAACAGAGTTATATTTTGACTATTACTAATAAAACAACAATTTCATCTCAACAATTAAATCCCGAACCACTAAAAGCACCAAAGGTTGAGGAGCTCGAAGTTAGTGATTTAAAAGTAGGTATGTCAGTAAATGTTACTGCTGAATCTGAGTTAATGGCTGGAACTGCAGTAAATGCTACCAAAATTGATGTTTCTATCACCCCTTCAGTACCAGAGAGTCCATCGGCTTCAGGCTCAGCTATGATTCCGACTCCCCCACCAACCACCAGTCAAGCGACTTCATCTGCTACTCGTAATTAATTTGACGAGAAACGCGGGATTATTTATGCTGTAAATTGACATGCCCAACCTAAGACTTTGGTTTCAAATAAATTTATTAACGATATTACTGGTTTTAGTTTCAGTAATTTTAATTCGCACCTATTCTGAGCCTAATCTAGCATCAGCAGAAATTGCTACAGCTCGTGACTGGATTGGTTTATATGCGATCGCTAGCCAACCTCCATCTCCAGCACCCAC
>CAZZEB010000119.1:310-3482 GCA_964652495.1 uncultured Gammaproteobacteria bacterium | reverse complement strand
CGGATGTGGTTGAGTCGGTTATTGGGAATTATTTTAATAGATTTAACTGGATGGCGCAGATTACCGAACCAAAATGATGAGAAGTCAGCTCACAAGATTTGTTTAAATGTTTGGATTGATGGGGGTCATTTAGCACTAGAAAACTCATCTGTTTATTTGGCTCATGAGGTATTGCAGTCAGAGGTGGTCTGGCAGAGAAGACAATCCTATTATAAGTTTTTAGCTGCGAATCAATGGGTTTTTGATTGGTTGCCTAATTGGGTCGGAGTCTATAAACCAAAGAAAAATCAACAAGGGGCTAGGGTTCCGGGATGGTATTTAACTGATTATTTAGAATCAGTGGCTAGATATTGGCAATTAAAAATCATGAGTTCTCCGAGAGGTGAAGAGCGAGTTAATAAGGGTCAGTTGTTTTTTCATCCCTTAGATTACCGTCAACCAGTAGAGGCGGAATTTTTATCTAAGTGTCGTTTGTTTAAGCTATAGAAGTAGTGCCCGACATCTTGGGGCGAAGGCGATTATTAGTATAGATCCAAGGTCTGAGATTTTTCTCGTAATTTTTTTCGGTCCAGAATTGAGGAAGTTGACCTGGGTCAAACGGTTCTGTTTTTAAAAAAGTTTTTATATCATAAAGATAGGCGCTAACTGGTGAATCGAGATCTTCCACTTTTGCTGATGTCGAGGGAATTTTTAATTGTTTGTTTAGTTGTTTAACTAAGGGTTGAGTTGGTTTGTGTTGGAGATAGGCTCTTAATTGATCAATTAAAGTTAATGTTGCGATCTTTAAGATTGCTGGGGATGGTGGCTGATAAGTTGGGTTAATTTTATAAATGAGCTGATACAGCTCTTGGTCTAAATCAACTTGAGGTGGTGTATGAAGAAGTCTTAAGTTAGAAATAATCAGGTGTAAATCATTAACAGGATTAGTAACAAATGGAAGAGCTGAAGTAGTGTTTCTTAATGGTAATGTCTCAGTCTCAGGCTGTTCTATTTTCAATATGAAAAACCCTTATATGAGTCTACTTATTTGGGTAGATGCTGTCAATAAGCCTTTTTTGATTTAGGCTTGGCTTGACTTTCTTTTGAGCCACGAATAAAATAAGCACGTATTATGGCAAAGACAGAAGTAAAGAAAATCGGGATAGTTCCTCTTTCCGGCTATATTTTAGTATCTCCAGAATCAGGTGAAACAACAACTGCATCAGGAATTGTTTTACCCGAGTCAGCTCAAGAGAAACCAGCACAGGGTAAAGTTGTGGCAATTGGTGCTCCTTTGGTGATTGATGGTCGGGAATATGGTGCCCCAGTTAGTTTGGGAGATCGAGTTGTCTATAAAAAATGGGGTGGTGATGAGATTAAAGTTCACGGTATTGAATATAAATTAGTAAAATTTGAAGATTTGATGGCGGTAATTGAGGATTAAATATGGCAAAAATATTAAAATTTGATACTGAAGCAAGACAAAAATTATTAGATGGTGTTAACCAGTTAGCTGATGCTGTTGCAACAACTTTAGGTCCAAAAGGTCGAAATGTAGCAATCGATAAAAAATGGGGTTCTCCATTAGTTGTTCATGACGGAGTAACTGTTGCTAAAGAGATTCAACTAGAAGATCCATTTGAAAATATGGGTGCTCAATTAATTAAAGAAGCTGCTTCAAAGACCAATGATGTGGCTGGTGATGGAACAACTACTGCAACTGTTTTAGCTCAAGCAATTGTTAATGAAGGTTTGAAAAATGTTCAAGCTGGTGCTAATCCAATGATTTTACGCAAAGGAATTGAGTTGGCTGTTGATACTTTAGTAGCAGAACTTCGGGGAATGAGTAAGCAAATCAAAACTAATGCCGAGATTGCTCAGGTAGCAACGATCTCTGCTGCAGATACTCAAATTGGAAAGTTAATAGCTGATGCTATTGATAAAGTAGGAAAAGATGGTGTGATTACTGTTGAAGAGTCAAAAACCATGATGATGTCAGTTGATTACAAAGAAGGCATGATCTTTGATAAGGGCTATAGTTCAGCCTATTTGGTAACTGATCAAGAGAAAATGGAAGCAACTTTAGCTGATCCATATTTGTTGGTAACTGATAAAAAAATCTCTTCAATGCAAGAGCTATTACCTTTCTTAGAGAAGTTTGTTCAGGTTTCTAAAACTTTGGTGATTATTGCTGAAGAGATTGAAGCTGAAGCTTTAGCAACTTTGGTTTTGAATAAATTACGAGGTACTTTCCAAGTATTAGCAGTTGGGGCTCCAGGTTTTGGCGATCGCCGAAAAGCTATGTTACAAGATATAGCTATATTAACTGGAGCCACAGTTATTTCAGATGATACTGGTCGAAAATTAGATTCAGTTGAGGTTTCAGATTTAGGTCGAGCTGGTCGAGTGACTTCAACAAAAGATTCAACACTTATTGTCGATGGCAAAGGTGATAAAGCTGGTATTAAAGCCCGTGTTGGTCAAATCCGAAATGAAATTGCTAAAACAGATTCTGATTTTGATAAAGAGAAATTACAAGAGAGATTAGCAAAATTAACTGGAGGTGTTGCTGTTATTAATGTTGGTGCTGCAACTGAAGTTGAATTAAAGGAAAAGAAAGAACGAGTAATTGATGCAGTAGCAGCAACAAAAGCAGCAATCGAAGAAGGTATTGTGCCGGGTGGAGAGATCGCATTATTACGAGCTGCTAAATCTTTAAAAGCAATTAAAGCGACTGGTGAAGAGAAAACTGGGGTTGATATTGTAGCCAGAGCAATTGAGAAACCATTTAGAAAATTAGTCCAAAATGCGGGATTAGATGAAGGTCTAACTTTAGCAAAAGTAATGGATGCTGCGGGCAATATGGGTATTGATATGGCAGATGGTCAACTAAAAGATTTAGTTGTAGAAGGAGTTATTGATCCAGTGAAAGTAACTCGTTCTGCTTTGCAAAATGCAGCATCAGTTGCAGCAATGATTATGACTACCAATGTTTTAATTACTGATGCTCCAAAAAAAGATGAGCCTGCAATGCCAGGTGGTATGCCTGGTGGGCATATGGATTATTAATTTATTCTGACACTTTTTATAAAGTGTCCAAAAGCGTCTGCTAGAAAGTCGCGCTAAATTTTCTTATTCACTCATCGGGGCTACTGCCCCTTCGGACACACGGTCCGCGTATCCCCTGATAGCT
>CAZZEB010000119.1:0-300 GCA_964652495.1 uncultured Gammaproteobacteria bacterium | reverse complement strand
TTTTAACGCGCTTTGTTTCTAATGCAGACAAATTTGAATTTCATCCTATAGGTCTATGAAAAATTTGAGCATTTAGGGAATTTATATAGTACTATTTATATAGATGTCAAAGAAACATTATCAAGAACCATCAACAGAGAAAGAAAAAAAGACCTTTTCTAGATTTTTGGCTGAGGATGAAGAATTGGTTTTAGTAACAGGTTATAGTCCGGTTTTCTTAAGACAAAGCATGATTATTGCGATTGGCTTTCCGGGAATCATCTATTTTCTAATAGTGCTTTTAGTGGGGTGGTTAGCGAA
>CAZZEB010000118.1:0-3492 GCA_964652495.1 uncultured Gammaproteobacteria bacterium | reverse complement strand
AAACTATCATATCACGATGGAGGTTAGATTATTCTTTCCAAGGAGACATTAACTGGAAATAATTGCCATCAGGATCTTCGAAAGTAGCAATCATCATGCCCTGCATATCATATGGTTCTTTGATAACTTTAATTCCTTCAATGTCTTTAATACGATCAAACTCCTGTTGAACTTCATTAGTTTCAAAATTTAACATAATCCGGCTTGGGTCAGATGATTTACCATTAACTTCAGAATGAGGGCCTACGCCAAAAAAACTACTACCAACTTGCCAGCCATACCAATCACCATCTTCCATCTCTGGTTCTTTTTGGAAAACTTGTTTGTAGAAATTACCCATGGCCTTTGCATTTGAGCTACCGACCATTAATGAATTCAAATTTAACATAGGGTAAGTATACTACTACTGGTGTGAGAAATAATAGTAGATTCCGTAAATAACCAGTAAGTAGATCGTGACAATCGTTGAGATCCAACTATAAAGATCCATTTTGAATAGCCCTATTAATACTACTAAATCTGCTAGGAAATTAAATAAGAAAAAAGTATGGGCTGTTTGAATTTTTAATTGGTGTGTTTTTTTTAGATTTCTAAAGAGATAAAAAACTACTCCTCCTAATAGAGAAGCCATTAGTATTTTAAATAGCCAAAAATTAATTAAATATTCCTTTGTCTCTGGATTAACTAGAAAGAAGCTAACAAAAAGCGGTAGTAGCCAAGATATAAAAGAACCTATTAAAACTTTTTTTCGAGTATCCAATATAGTTTTCATATAATTATTTTATCTAAATACTAAACTGAATGGTAGTGGACTGTTACAGTATCTCCGATAGATAGAGATTCTGCTTTCAGGACGGCTTTTTTTATTGGAATAAAGTATCCCCGATTTTTTAAGGGAAACATCGAGGTTACCCAAGTAGTTGTTCCTAAACTAACTTTTATTGGAACACTCCCCCATCCTCCAGGCAGTACCGGTGGCACATCAAGTAAATCTACTGGCAGAAAAACCCAGGCAGCCTTGCCTTCGAAACTCTCAAGAATACCGGTAACTTTAAATTTAATTGGATTATTCATTTTACTGGATAATAAAAATAACCTTTAATTTAACCATAACTAGGGGCAAATAATTATTTTTCCTGAATTAAAGATATGAAATTACCCGCAGGATCTTTGAACCAGGCGATGGCGGCAGGTCCTGGATCTCGATTGTCTGGGTTTCGGCAAATGCCTTTATCATCGGTATGTAACATTTCCTCATCATAGTGTTCGAAGATAACACCATTTTCAGTTAATTCATCGACAGCTTGATCAATATCATTAACCAATAAATTTAAGACAGTAAAATTAGCAGGAGTATGATTTGGCTTAGGATAAATAAAGACATTCCCCCCACCTGGAATATTTAATTGCAAACCTTCTGGTTGTTCTTTAACTTCTAATTTAAGTGTTTGACTGTAGAACTGTTTAGCTTTATCTAAATCATCTGCGGAGAAACTAGAAAACGCATGCTGATAATTTGGCATATATATATTTTACCACGACAGTAATCTTAATAGGATTACATGTCAACTATACTATTTTATATTAACTACGCACATATTTTCGGGTTTCATTTGTCACATCAGAAAATTTATGATATAATCATTTTACAAAAACCTGTATTCCGAACTGTTACCTTAAGGTAGCGTGTTTAGAAATTCTCTAAAATAGGAACGTGGTTGGAAATAGCCTCTTCGGAGGCTATTTTTTAAGTTTACTCAAAAGTCCATTCATCGCTGATATGTTTTTTTATAATCGTTTTATAAACTGAAGCATCAGTTTTTTCGATGTGATATGATCTTCTAATAGCTCCTGCAATCATATCTGCCATTTGAATAAGTACATTGGTTTTTGAATCTACGAGCTGACAGTTTTTCATAACTATTTTCTGTTCTGAATTCAAATGCTTTCTTAAGTACGTTTGAAAACTTAACTTAAATTCTCGACTTCCACTACCATCGATACGTATTTTTGCATTTAAAATTGTATCGTTATTATTTTTTAATAGTTGTTTTATCGCATAACTATAGAATAAATTAATTTCTTCTCTTAAATTTTTACTGTAGATCAATGTTTTGTCTATGACTAAGCACCTGACATTAAAGTTAAAACTACTTACTTCATTCAAAAAGGAACATCTAATGTCTTTCAAAGATTTGTTAAACTTAAATTCCCGATAATCTGGCATGGCTAACTTTCTTTTAAATTTTTTAATTGCTAAGGCAGTAGACTCGGCTTCTAATTCATCCTCAAAAATTACTGCAGCAATAACAAAATATCTAGAAGAACCTTTATTAAATTTAAAGCCAGCATCTCCAGAATCATCAATAAATATAATCATGGGTGCATAATACTCTTAGGATAACCTATCTACAACTTCGAGCGTTTCGGAAATCTTTTTTCAGATCGAAGCTTAGCCCGAGTAGCTTCAACTTCTCGATCATGAGGATGAGAATGAGTAGATAATGATGAAAATAATTTTTTGGTAACTGCGGTTACTTCTTCAACAGCCTGATTAAATGCGGCCTCATTAACTGCTGAGGGTTTGTTATATCCGGTTAATTTACGGACGAATTGAACTGAGGCAGCATTAATTTCTTGATCTGTTGCCGGTGGATCAAAGTTATATAAAGTTTTAATATTGCGACACATAATAAAATCTTAATTTTCTAAATAGCGGTTAGATAATAGACGATAATACTTTGAGCTAAAGGCAATAAGTGTTACTGCCAAGCCAATAAAACCGGTAATAGTGAAGACAAGTGCGATTCCCCGACTATCCCCGACTCCGAACCAACTTCCAATTAGTTGAACTCCCATGCCAGTAGTCATAAATGGAATGAAGATGTATTGAGCAATTGGGCCAATCATAAATGCAGTTAACGGTGAAGCTGATTGTTCAATGCTTTGAGCAAAACCGAAGACCCGGCCTTGTCGATTTAAAGGAACAACTTTTTGTAAGATTGTTTGTTCGGAAGCTTCTATAAACGGTACAACACAAAGATAGATAAACATTCCGACAACCATGGGATAAATCGACGGATAAATAGTGAAGAAACAACATATTAGCCAAATAACTGTATTAGCTAGGAAGAGAGACTTTAAAGGATTCTTACCGAGTCCTCTTTTAGCAATCACTAACCCACCAATAATGAAAGCTGTACTCAAAAAGCCCCAGATCATTCCCCAGACTTGAACTGAAACCATTGATAAACCATAAGCATCCATCAGAGACATAAAAACTCCACCCAGAAAATTATTAAAAGTAGTAAATAAAATTAAAGCTAATAAACCGGGAATAGCACTGACAATTTTAAAAGTACCCTTTAAATCAATCTTCGATTTATCATCTGATTGATTTGTTGCTTCACCTGTCCCCTGTTGATGGAGGTGAATTAGCTTTTTCTCATCAATATGAATTGTTAGTAAATGAATTATTAGTAAAACAGTAAC
>CAZZEB010000117.1:0-3525 GCA_964652495.1 uncultured Gammaproteobacteria bacterium | reverse complement strand
TCCACGGCGTTAGTGATCAAATTGAGTTTATAGTTAGTGATTTATTTGCTCAGATTGATCAAACAGACTTTGATGTTATCGTCACAAACTTGCCATATATTCCGGTAGAGAGAATTGCTTATTTAGACTCCTCTGTTAAAGATTACGAACCATTTGTGGCTCTAGATGGTGGTCAAGATGGCTTTGAGCTATACCGTCAGACATTTAATCAGATTAACCAAAAAGGGATTAAATTTAAGCTATTTCTAGGCGAAATTGATTATACTCATGGTGAGATCGCAGCTCTAGAATCTAAAAAGAGTTTTCCTGATTCTGAAGTCGAGCTTCGATTTGACCTATTTCATCGACAACGAATTTTGGTGATAACACATTAAAACTTTTTAAAAAAGGATTTACGACTTGAACGAGTCTCTAAAAATCGGGCAATGATTGTTTGTTGATCTTTTAATAAAGCTTCATCTTCATAATCTTCAAAATCATCTCTTGGTTTGACCATTCGTCTAGAAAATTCAGTCTTATTTGGTACTAATTTAAATAGATTTCTTCCATGTAGTCTCTGTGCGTTGAAAATAACTTTTCCAAGTTCCATCCGCGGTTGCTGTAAGGAACAAATATACTCAACCATCGAGATAATATTCTCAGGATTATTCGCCATTACTGATTGGGAGATTCTTCTAATGATACTTTCGATGTCCGCTCTTTACCATCTGTCCATAAAGTTAATTCGACATTATCGCCAACTTTTTTCGCTTGGATAATATCGGAAACTTTTGTTTCGGAGTTGATAGTTTGGCCGTCAATCTTCGTTAAGATATCACCAGGTTTAACTCCGGCCTTATCTGCAGGTGAGCCAGTTATAACTTCTTGAATATAAGCTCCCTGAGGAAGCTCATTTAATATAGCAACATCTCGAGTAATCAATCGATATCTAATACCTAGATAAGCTCGAGAGATCTTTCCAGTTTGCACAAACTCATCAACTATGGCTTTAACAGAATTAATGGGAATAGCAAAGCCGATATTTTGAGCGCCCTCAGTGGTTGCAACGTTCACGCCGATAACTTGGCTAATGGAATTTAATAATGGACCACCTGAATTTCCAGGATTAATCGCTGCATCAGTTTGGATTAAATTATCTAATTGTTCCGTTTGACCGAATGGATCACCAGCGATCACTGCCCGACCTAATCCAGAAACAATACCAGTAGTAACGGTATTACTAAATCTACCTAAAGCATTGCCGATGGCGATGGCGACTTGACCAACTTTCAATTGAGAAGAATCACCTAGTTCAATAGCTGGTAGATCCAATCCTTTAACCTGAACTAAAGCTAAATCTAAGTTGGGATCACGGTATATCTTTTCAATTTCATAACTTTTTCCATCTTTAGAAACTACGCTATATTTGCCATTTGGATCATCAACTACATGACGATTAGTCACAATCACTCCTTTTTCTTGAGAAACTACGAAGCCAGTTCCGATAGTACTATCTCGTTGTCTTGGTAAAGAAAATGGATCAAAAGGATTAACTAATCTTTGGGTTACACCAATGGCCACCACAGATGATGAAGCTTTATCAACTACATCAATAATGGCATTTTCTTCTTGAACAATTGTTCGAGTTTGATTATTTGTAATTTGTGGCGCATTAGTGTTGGTATTTAGATTAACTGGTAACTTAATTTGACCATTACTAATTAAAGAGAAGATTCCTAAGCCGATTAGGATACCGATTATAGCTGCGATGATAACCTTGGACTGTCCCATACGATAAAATATTATACACTATTTTTTCTGAGAATCAGCTGAAAATATCGATAGGTTTATAGATGTTTAGACTTGTAGAAGAATTAGATTTATAGACGTCTATTTATCAAGCTCAGCCAAAGCAGCATCGAGTTGGAGATCTTTAGTCTCATCATCACCGTATTCGACTTTAACATCAGGAGTTAAGCCAGTGGTATGAATCCATCGACCGTTTGGAGTTAACCATTTAGCGATTGTAATGTGGATTCCAGTACCACCAGGTAAGTCTTGGGTGTTTTGAATAGTACCTTTTCCGAATGACTGATCTCCCACTAATTTACCTCGATTATTATCTTGAATAGCACCAGACACGATCTCAGAAGCTGAAGCAGAACCCTTATTAATTAAGACAACTAATGGTAAATTAAGTAACTTACCAGGTCTTTTGACAGGGAATCCTTGTCGATCACCTGACGAATTTTCTTGCAAGACGATGTTCCCACTAGAGATGAATTCTGAACCAATATAGACAGCACCTTCCATAAAACCACCTGGATTATTCCGAACATCGACGATCACCCCTTGTGGTGCCATAGCTAGAGCATCAGAGACAGCTTTATCCCATTCTTCAAAGGTCTTTTCACCAAATCTAGATAACTTAATATAAGCGATTGTTTTACCAGTTGGGGTAGTCTTTTTTGACAATTCGACACTCTTAACTACGATAACGTCTCGAGTTAACTCGAGATCTTTTGGTTCTTTGTCACCTTCTCGGTAAATTTGGATTTTAACTTTAGTGCCTTTAGTACCTCGGATAATATTTACAGCTTCTGGGAGAGATAATCCGCCAGCATCTTTATCATCGATTTTAACTATATAATCACCAGGTTTAATTCCGGCTTTATCAGCTGGAGTTCCCTGTAATGGAGCGATAACAACTAAACGCTTATCTTTATTAAACCCAAGCTGCATACCAACGCCTTCAAACTCTCCACCCAGCTCTTCTTTAGTGCTTTTCTGAGCTGCTGGTGGCAAGAAAACGGTATAAGGATCACCTAAAGCAGCGACCATACCCTGAATTGCACCGTAATACATCTTTTGGGCATCAATTGCTTTTTTATCTACGTATTCTTTTGAAAGTAAGCTCCAGACATCCCAAAATAAACTAAAATCAAGATTAACCTGACTTGGTGGTTGTCGATTATCGACTTGAAGATCAAACTTGTTATTAGTCCATTGAGCTTTAAAATCTCTATGACCAATTTGCCAACCAAGAACGAAGGCTAAAATAATTAACAGAATTGGAATAATGTTAAATCTTTTTATTTGAGGATGGATATTCATTTAATTATCTCCACATTCGGATACGGAACTTTAATTTTGCGACCTGGGATCTCTATTGTCAACAGATAAGTGTTGATACCAGACTCAATTAGACTCGGTGTTTGATCAATAGCAACAATTTCACCAACTGCACCGATAAAAGAAGCATAGGTGACTTTTACTTTCATACCTATGTCGAGAGCTTGAACTTCAACTTCTGGCAGTTGCTGATCCTGTTCTGGTGGTGGCAGAACAATATTTCGCAAACTGATTATACTATCCGGGGTAGCAGTTGGCAATAAAATTTTTGGAGGGTAACCGGAGATATAAGCAAATTTATCTTGATGTTGTTGTAGGAGTTCAAAGATATCGTTGGCTATAGGTAAAGCTCCAAAGCCTTCAGTGACTAAAATGGAAACACCGTGATCTGTTACCTGATTATTTTTGGTTTCA
>CAZZEB010000116.1:0-3537 GCA_964652495.1 uncultured Gammaproteobacteria bacterium | reverse complement strand
TTGACGAATTAAGTTACTTAAGCGTTTCATTGAATTTGAAGCTATTATAGCAGGTAATGGTAGCTGTCAATTCGCAACTAAGCTCTAGATATGGTACTTTTAAGCTATGAGTCAAAGCATAGCGGTTATTATTTTGGCTAGAAATGATGAGGTTTGGTTGCCGGCAGCGTTAGAATCAGTTAAATGGGCGAATCAAATAGTTGTGGTTGATAATGGATCAACAGATCAGAGTCTTAAAATTGCCCGAAGTTATACTGATTTAGTGGTCCAAGTAGAAAATGGGACTGGTCCAATTGATTTTTCAGTATTAAGAAATGCTGGATTAGAAAAAGTTAGTAGTGATTGGGTGTTTTATTTAGATAGCGATGAAAGAGTTTTAGCCCCGTTAAGATCTGAAATAGAAAAGATTATTAGTAATGATTCAGCTGGATCAGCTTGGGCTGTTCCTCGACGAAATATTATTTTGGGAGAGGAAAAACGGTATAACGCTTTTTGGCCAGATCATGTAATTCGGTTATTTAAAAAATCTAATTTAAAAGGGTGGATTGGTAAAGTTCATGAACAGCCTGATTTTGAAGGCAAGCTACAATATTTGAGTCAACCGTTATTACATCTAACTCATCGGGATATTGATTCCATGGTTTTAAAAAGTTTAAGTTGGGCTAACATAGATGCTAAGTTGCGTTTAGACGCCAATCATCCAAAAATGACTGGTTGGAGATTCTTGAGAATTGTGATTACAGAAATGTGGCAACAAGGTGTGGCACGGCGAGGTTTCTTTAATGGCACAGTTGGTATGATTGATTGTTTATTACAGGTGTTTAGTTTGTATTTATCTTACGTTAAATTATGGCAATTACAGTTAAAAACTCCTTTACCAAAAGTCTATGAAAATATTGATCAAAAATTGATTGAGAATGATTTTAAATATTAATTACAATTCATGAAAGTCGCAATTTACTCTCCATATTTAGATTCTTGTGGTGGCGGTGAGCGCTATATTTTAACGATTGCCGAGATATTAGCTGCTGAACACCAAGTCGAAATTTTATTAGATCCTCATTTAATGTCTTTAGGAGTTGATCTTAAATTAAAATTATCAAAACAACTTAATATTGATTTGAGTAAGTGCAGGTTAGTGGCGGCGCCGATAGGTCGAGGATCAAAGATTTGGCAACGGTGGTCATTTTTTAAACAATATGATCTATTAATATCATTAACTGACGGTAGTATTTTTTATGCATCTGCTAAGAAAAATTTACTTCATATTCAGTCGCCGATAAAGCCGCCCAAGTTAAATAGTTGGTGGAATCAAATTAAACTAAAATCATGGGATATGATTATTTATAATTCACAATTTACGCAAAATGCTGCTCAAGATTATTGGCGATTACCAGGAAAAGTTTTGTATCCTCCAGTAGAAATTGATCAACTCAAACCAATGTTTAAGAAGAAGCAGATTTTGACAGTAGGTAGATTTTTTGGGTTTTTAAGAGAGAAGAAACATCAGGTTTTGATTGATAGTTTTAAGATTTTGGCAGCAGATGCTAGAGCTAAAGGTTGGACATTTCATTTAGTAGGATCTGCGAGTGAAGGTGATATGAATTATGTTAAAGAACTGGAAAAATCTTCAGAGGGTTATCCAATTGAGATTCATCCAAATTTAAGTTATCCCGAGCTAATTAATTTATATGGATCAGCTAGTATTTATTGGCATGCCATGGGTTACAATGAAACAGATCCTACTAAAATGGAACATTTTGGTATTACCACAGTTGAAGCAATGGCAGCTGGGGCAGTGCCGATGGTCGTAAATCAAGGAGGATTACCAGAGATTGTTGAGGATCAGAAATCAGGTTTGTTTTGGAGGCATACTCCAGAACTAATTGAGAAAACTTTAGAGTTGATTAGCGATAGTGTTAAATTACATCAGTTATCGACTGAAGCAATCAATCGATCGAAATTATATTCTCGACAGAATTTTGAGAGAAATTTAAAGGAATTAATAAATGAAGTCTAAAATTTTAATTGGTTTTATTATCAGCAGCATAATTCTTAAATTGTTAATTTCAGCTATGACATGGCATCCTGATTATCGACCATTCCAATATGCTGGAATGATTATCAATCAAGGGCATTTTTTAGATCTATATGATTATGCGCTTAAAGATCCTGATCCTCGAATTAAAATTATCGTTAACTTAAATTATCCGCCGTTAATTTATTGGTACTATGGATTATGGCAAGGAATATTAGTTAATGGTTTGCAGCTATCATTATTTGATGACTATTTGATAGAAAGCGCGTCAGATTTTGGAAATTTTTGGTTTAGTTTGCATTTGTTATTAATTAAATTTCCATTGTTGCCAATAGATTTATTGGGCGGCTGGTTATTTGCTAAATTATTTAACGATCGAAAACAACAGCTTTGGGCTTGGGGATTGTGGCTTTTTAATCCCTTAAATTTATTTGCTACCTATATGATGGGGCAGTTTGATTTAATTCCGGTTGTCGGGATGATTGGGGCGCTTTATTTAGTTAAAAGAAATCGCTGGAATTGGGCGGCAATTAGTTTAGGGGTTGGGATAGCTTTTAAATTATTCCCACTATTTTTGATTGTGCCATTTGTCTTAATGAAGCAAAGTTGGAGACAAAGAATCATATTATTTATTTTGACTTTAGCTCCGTACGTTTTATCAATATTGCCGTATATCGGCTCATCAGGATATCGAGCTACAGCCATGGTAGCTGAACAAAGTATGAAAAGTTTATATGCTGGTATTGCTTTATCCGGAGGTGAAAAGATCTTGTTGTACCCTTGGTTACTGGCAATTGTTTATGGTTGGTGGTATTACTCAAAACCGATTATTGAGAAATTATGGAGTCGATGGTTGGTTGTTCTGCTGCTGTTTTTGAGTTTAACTCATTATCATCCGCAATGGTTATTGTGGTTGGCACCATTGGTGATGATTGATTTGATCCAAACTAAAGGACGATATCTAATGTTGGTTTTAGCGGCTTTAGTTTGTTGGTTAGGGCAACTAATATTATTTGACCAAAGCTTGAGTTTAGGATTATGGGCACCGATATTTCCAAATGCTTATTATGGTTTAGATATTTGGCAATTATTAAATATTAAAGTTGATCAGGGTCTATGGCGATCCTTATGGCAATCCGGTTTTGCTGCAATTAGCGTTTTATTTATTTGGCGATTAATGTCAGAAAAAGCTGATGAAAATTAAACTCTCGATTATCACCGTTACTTTTAATAGCGAATCGGTATTACCTGGTTATTTGCGATCACTAAAATGGATTGATCAAAGTATCGAGGTTTTAGTAGTAGATCATCATTCTATTGATAAATCAGTTGAGATTTTAAATCAATCAAAATTAGTAAAGGTGATTGAATCGACTACCAATTTAGGTTTTGGCGCTGCCTGTAATTTAGCTACTGAATATGCTCAAGGAGAATGGTTACTATTTCTAAATCCGGATGCCGAGTTAACGGAAAATTCTGTTCAAAAAATGCTTGCTTTT
>CAZZEB010000115.1:0-3578 GCA_964652495.1 uncultured Gammaproteobacteria bacterium | reverse complement strand
AGGAATTTGAAAACACTCACGCCGGCCAAGAAATTGAAATCTGCCGTGGCGGAATCGGTGGTAAAGGTAACGCAGAACTGGCTAATTCCCGCAATACGACCCCAATGAAAGCTCAAGACGGTCGTCCAGGTCAAACACGTATCTTAAAATTAACTCTCAAGTTAATCGCTGATTTTGGACTAATTGGTTTACCAAATGCCGGTAAATCCAGCTTATTAAACGAACTTACTCGAGCTACCGCTAAAGTTGCGAACTATCCATTTACTACACTAGAACCAAATTTAGGAGTCTTAGGCACACATGTTTTAGCTGACATCCCCGGATTGATTGAAGGTGCAGCTGGTGGCAAAGGTCTAGGCATCAAATTCTTAAAACATATCGAGAAAACAACCATCTTACTTCACTGTGTCGCTGCTGATTCCGAGGACATATTAGCTGATTACAAAACGGTCCGCCAAGAATTGGCTAACTATAATCCTGAATTACTAGAAAAACCAGAAATTATTTTATTAACTAAATCTGACTTAATTGAGCCAAAAGATCTAGCTAAAAAACAAAAAACTTTAGCTAAATTTGGCCAAGTCCTAACAGTATCAATTCACGATTGGGATAGTCTGCAAGTTTTAATGCACCAATTGCAAAGATAATCTTGGATCAAGCAATCGTTCGATATTTGGTCGAACTGATCTCAAAGTAGGTGCAGGAACTGATCTACCGCCAAAGCAACTCACACAATAATTATCAATATTTGCACCAACATAAGACAACGCTTCAGCGACATCCTCCAAAGTATTATAATTTACTGACTTCGCTCCAATTTCTAAAGCAATCTCTTCGTTTGATCTCAAATTTCCATTGGAATCAATTGCAATATATTCATCACCTTGTGAACCCATATTAATTCCAAAATCACACCCTCGGACGACTTTAGGCGCTGTTGACAATAAATTAACTTCGCCACCCCGATATTTTATTTCCTGGATCAGTCCTCTAGCTGTAGTCCCCCGAATTATTGAATCATCTACTAAATCAACTACCATTCCTTCGAACTCATCTGATACTTCATATTTTGTTTCTACCACATCGGCTCGCATCTCAGCTTCAATAAATGACCTTTTAGTATTATTTCGACTTCTTCTGACCAAACCTCGATCTCTTTTTCTCAAACTAAATGCATATTCCCCACCAGCTGCTGCTGATGAATCGGGTACAAAACCAGCTTCGCTGCCATCTCCAGGGTGATAAACAGCTAAAGTATGTCCCAATTCCCGCCGCGCTGCTGCTACGGGATATCCATCCAATCTGGAGTGTTCGTGCATAAAATAAATCATTTCTAAAGCACAGATCGCTAAATTAGGCTGATCTAATAAAAATGATCTAAAATTTCCCCTATCACTAAAGCTAACAATTTCACCTGGCGCCACTTCCGTAACACATTCTGCTTTTAAAGTTCTTAATCCTTTAGATTCAGAAGACACAAAAATCCCAGATTGGGTATATCCATAAGACAATGGCCGATTTCCAGCTGGATCCCTCACCGCTAATAAATTTCCATCCATAGTGGCGATTACTAACGCATACGAACCATGAATTCCCTGTAATGCGTTTTGAACCCGTTCCGTCCAATTTAAACCCGGAGCAGCGACAATTAATTTTGCTAACCCTTCACTATCAAACTTAAAATCGGGACATACTCCATATTCTTCTAACCGCTTTCTAATCAGTCCTGTTTCTGGAATATTTCCATTATGCGCTAAACCGATTCTTCGATCTTCATATTCTGCAATAATAGGTTGTAAAAAATCTTCTCCGTCTCCGCCTTGAGTTTTATATCGGTTATGTCCAATTGCTAAACTCCCTACTAAATTAAGCTGATCCATTTTTCTCTTACCAAAAATTTGGTTGACTAGACCTACTCCCCGATGATGATGAAAACCGTGATTGACAGTTAATACCCCAGCACCATCTTGACCTCGATGCTGATTGGTCGAAAGTAAGGCTATCGTTCGTCTAACAACATCTGTTCCTTTAAAATCAATTGCTCCCACAACCCCGCAATGTTCGACTGGTTTATCGTGTTCAACAGACATATGACCAATAAAAAAAGACCCTGCTGTGGGTCCCTTCATCAGAGTAACGTTTTGTTTTCACGGTGTCAATCATGAAAATATCTACATAGAATAGGTTGCTATATCAACCCAATACTTTTCACACAGTTAGCAGTCGTGAAAAAACCAATACAAAACCGACGATTACATTGATCCAAGGAAAATACCAATATGCTCGATCAACAGACCAATTTTTATTTATTAATAATCCCCCAATAACCAGTGGATAAATTAACCCAATCCACCAAAAACTAAAGTATGGCACGATTAAACAAACTGCTAACATCCATAAAATCCCACAGCAAATTAAACTAGCTTCTTTACCCAATAAAATAGCAGAAGTTTTTAGATCGGCTAGTTGATCGGCCTCAATATCTGGGATTGCTGAAAATAATTGCATCGCCGCTGTCCAAGCTAAACCAGCTAAAATAATTGGCCAACTAGGCAACTCCCCGCTCAACCAAACATAGCTTAATAATCCTGGAATAATATACAAAATATTTGATAGCGCATCTAAAATTGGTCGAGCTTTAAATCTAACTGGTGGCTGACTATATCCCCAACTTAATACTACCCAAGCCATAAATAACCACCAATTAAATCCAAACCAAAACACCCAGCCAATACCAAGTAACCAAGACAAAAATATCCCAATCTTTAAATCAGTCTCCTCTAAACCCTTCCCTAAACGAACTTCTTTACTCCCCTTTTTCTGGTTAAATTGATCAGTATCACCATCAGCCAAATCATTGACTCCGTATAAAAATAAATTTCCTAATACTAGCCAATAACCAAATCCGACAATCAAAGCTAGTGACAATAAATCAGCTAAACTATTTACCCCATAAACAGCACCAACTAAAAATGGTCCAGCTAAATAAAACCAAAATCTGGGACGAGAGATCCAAAATAATCTTTTAAAACGATCTACCATATAAATAAACTTTTCGAAGCAAAACCACCAATTTGCCACCAACTCGGTTTAACTGGTCGACACCAAACAATCATCGGATCTTGGTAAATCCGTTCCAACGCCCACTTATATAATTCTGACGCCATAACAACAGCTTTTCTCGACTCAGCTGGTATCCCCTTAAAACCATTTTCTGCCTCTGTTTGAATTTCCCGAATCCGATCAATTTCAAATTTGATCAACTTACAAAAGTTCTCTGGATCAACTGATTCCCCCCACTTATTCGGACTAATATTAAACGTTTTTAGATCTGCTAGTGGCATATAAATCCTACCTCGGCCAAAATCTTCTTTAATATCTCTGACAAAATTTGTTAACTGCATTGCCATTCCTAACTTACGTGCAGCATCAGTATATTTATCATCTACACCCATAATTTTTAACATCATTAAACCAATTACTTCTGCTGATCCGTAAGTATATTTTTTTAAATCCTCAAAAGTATCATATTTACTGATAGTCAAATCCATCTCCATAGCACTTAAAAAATCATCGAC
>CAZZEB010000114.1:3066-3628 GCA_964652495.1 uncultured Gammaproteobacteria bacterium | reverse complement strand
ATATGGACTGGAAATTAGTTCCGGCGATTGCTGGTGTTGAATCTACATTTGGAAAGCATATCCCTGGTGGTTATAACGGTTGGGGTTGGGGAGTTTATGGAAACCAAGCTTTAGGCTTTAAGTCATGGAGACATGGAATCTTTACCGTGGCTGAAGGTTTGAAGAAAAATTATATTGATAAAGGTTTAACTACTCCAATTGCAATGAATCGAATTTATGCTTCTTCTCCAACATGGGGAACTAAAGTTAATTACTTTTTAAATGATATTGAAAAATTTGCGGCAAAATATCCAACAGAATCGCATCAGCATATCCAAGAAGTTAATGTGACTTATCAAACTGCTGGAAATTCAGCTCAATTAGCTGAAAATACCAATTTATTGGCTTCAAGATAACTTATTAATCTGGTCAATGCAGTCTGGCGACCGTTGATTAATGCACAGATTGCTTCGTGCCTCGCAATGACGGAAATGAAGGAATAACAAAGGGTAAAGATTGCTTCGTGCCTCGCAATGACAGTGTTTGTCATTCCCGCGAAGGCGGGAATCCATACTTAAATAGC
>CAZZEB010000114.1:0-3056 GCA_964652495.1 uncultured Gammaproteobacteria bacterium | reverse complement strand
AATAGCTAATAGTACGTAGGAGGTGGCGGGTAGAAAGACATATTACAGAAATGAACATTGATTCCCGTCTACCGTTCGGCAAGTTTACACTGAGTATACTGAAGTGCTCACTGCAAGACACGGTAATGACACAATTAAAACAAAGATTGCCGCGCTTCGCGCGCAAAGACTAAATATACTGCAAGCTAATAGCTTTAACTATTCCTAAATATATATTCCTGCTACAATTTGAGCATGATTCGATTCTGGTTAGCCTTGTTTGTTGGAAAAGGGATTTTATTGATAATAAAAACTTTGAATTTAAGTGGTGGAAAAGCAGCGCCCGGATATTATGCTTTAAAAATTGATCCTAACTTAGTTAAAAATTTAGCAAAATCGATACCACTGTCAGTAATGGTAACTGGAACAAATGGTAAGACTACCACTTGTCGGATAATTCACCACTTATTAAAACCGCACTACAGTCGAATATTGAGAAACGGTACAGGTTCAAATTTGGAACGAGGAGTGGCCTCAGAATTATTAAAAGCATCAAGTTGGGTTGGTCGAGTTGAGACAGATTTAGCTTTATGGGAGGTTGATGAGGCAGCCTTTAATCATTTATTACCAAAATTACAACCTGATTATTTAGTGATTATGAATGCGTTGAGAGATCAATTAGATCGATATGGGGAGGTTGATACCGTAGTTCAGAAATGGCATCGTAGCCTTGAAATGGTAGCTAAAAAGCCTTTAATCATCTTTAATGGTGTTGATCCAAATCTAGAGAGTTTAGCTAGTCTCAAAGAGATTAAACAAATTCCGTTTGTTTTTGCTGATCATCAACTGAAATGGGAGGGAACGAAAGTGCGTTCGACTCATGCAGGATATCAGGCTGAAATTAAATCCAAGCATGGTTTAGGTGGTAATACAGTTAAAATTGCTTATCAAGATAAAGTTTGGCAATTTGATTTAAATCTAGTAGGTGAGTATCAAGTTTATAATTTGACTGCAGCACTAGCTGTGGTTGATCAATTACGGGTGATTTTAGCTGCGACAGAGACGGTAAAACTAGATATTCAGCCTGCTTTTGGGCGAATGGAGAAAGTTTTTATAAATGGGATTGAGAGTTTTATTTGTTTGATTAAAAATCCGGCTGGAGCAACGACAGTATTGGAAACTATTGAGCAACAGTTAACTTCGAAGGATCAGATGGTGATTTTGCTTAATGATAATTTTGCCGATGGGACGGATATTTCTTGGATTTGGGACGTGGATTTTGAAATTTTAGCTTCGAAGAAAAATGTTAATTATTGGTGTGGCGGTACTCGTGGGGTTGAGATGGAGTTGCGACTAAAATATGCTGGTATTGATCCGGTAAATATTCATCGGCTAGCACCAGAGGAATTGATGCCAAAATTAACTGGAGGCAGGGCATTTATTCTGCCGACGTATACTGCACTTTTAGGTTTACAAAAAGAGTTAACTAAGATGGGGATTAAAAATAAAAATTGGCAGGAGGAATAATTATGAAAACTTTGAAAATAGGCTTTTTATACGGTGATGTAATGAATACTTATGGTGATCGAGGAAATATTAATTGCTTGGAAAAGCGATTAGAATGGCGGGGAATTAATGCTGAAACGAAGATAATTAAGATTGGTGATGCTATTAAACCGGGAGATTTTGATTTGTATTTTTTTGGTGGTGGTCAAGATGCTGGTCAACAGGAAGTTGGGCCAGATTTATTAAAATTAAAAGCTAAAACTCTGCAAACGGAGGCTAAAAGGGGAGTCCCGATGTTAGCTATATGTGGTGGATATCAGTTATTTGGTGAGTATTATTTGCCGGCTAATGGTCAAAAAATTGAGGGAGTTGGGATTTTGCCTTGCTATACCAAAGCTAGTGATCAGCGAATGATTGGAAATGTGGTGGTAGAGCTAGCAGCCAGCAGCTTGCAGTCTGCAGCTTTAGCACACGAGGATGGATCAACTGGATTAGCTGCTAGCTCACTGCTGCCAGCTAAAAGCTTACTGGTGGGTTTTGAGAATCACTCAGGTCAAACTTTTGTAACTGATAAAACTGCTATTTTAGGAAATGTCGTATCTGGTTTTGGAAATAATGGTAAAGATAAAACAGAGGGGTGTATTTATAACCATGTGATCGGTTGTTATCTACATGGTTCTTTATTACCAAAAAATCCATTGTTAGCGGATTGGTTAATTAAGACAGCATTCGAGGTGAAATATAAAGAAAAAGTGGAATTAGAGTTGTTAGATGATAGTTTGGAGAATGATGCTCATTCAATGATTGTTCAACGGATAATTAAGTAATACTTTACTTTGGTATATATTCGGTTATAATTTGCGAGTGCATGGTAATTTGAATTGGTCAGCAAATTTAGCTTATGCGGTAGGATTAATTGCAAGTGATGGAAATTT
This sequence comes from uncultured Gammaproteobacteria bacterium, assembly GCA_964652495.1. Taxonomy (GTDB): domain Bacteria; phylum Patescibacteriota; class Microgenomatia; order Daviesbacterales; family UBA10151; genus CAYTXH01. The sequence continues at coordinate 636 of CAZZEB010000114.1, read as the reverse complement.
ATCCCGTGATGGTCGACACATTACTTTTGTTTCTAAAGATATAGAACAAATACAAAACTTTTGTTCTTGTGTACAAATTTCAACATTAATTAGTATTAAGAAATCTGGATATTCCCCAAAAATGTCAGCATATTTTGTTCAGTTCAGTCATGTAAATTTGTACCGATTTTTGATATCCATAGGGTTGATGCCAAATAAGTCTAAATCACTCGGTTCTTTAAATATTCCTACTGATTATTTTGGAGATTTCTTTAGAGGTTGTATTGATGGTGATGGCAATATTACGGTAACTAGGCATCCGGAGAGTAAACACCCTCAATTGGTTATTCGATTGTATTCTGCAAGTCTCAACTTTTTAGTATGGGTAAAAGAAACGTTTAAAACAGTATTAGGTATAGAAACTGGCTGGATTGATGAATCGGTTAGAGAGTATGTTTTGTGCTATCGAAAACAAGATTCTATGAAAATTATTGAATATATCTACTCAGATCAAGTAGAATACTTCTTAACTCGAAAGTTTAAACTTATCGAGTCTTTTTTAAGCCGGAATGATGGAATGGTAGACATGTCACGTTTAGGGCGTGATGCTCGTAAGGGCGTGGAGGTTCAAGTCCTCTTTCAGGCACTCGTCGGAGC
>CAZZEB010000113.1:3344-3629 GCA_964652495.1 uncultured Gammaproteobacteria bacterium | reverse complement strand
GTGTGAGAAGTTATAAATCTTTATCGTATCAACTACGACTCGAAGTCAAAAGTTACAAAGAGATTTCTCGTAAGTTGTTCATACCATTATCCACTCTTAGTTATTGGTTTAGTAGTGATTCTGTTTCGAATCAAATCAAGTTAGATTTAAATAAATCAAAAATATATACAGATCGTATACATCTGAAAAAATTATCTATATTAAAGCGTCAAAATCATCAAAATGAGATTGAAAAAGTCCAAGATGAGGCAATTATTTTACTTCCTGTACTTATGGAGAATCCCT
>CAZZEB010000113.1:2484-3334 GCA_964652495.1 uncultured Gammaproteobacteria bacterium | reverse complement strand
TTGTTACTGGTCTAATGTTGTATTGGGGAGAGGGTGACAAAGTGTTAAAAAATGGGTTAGTAAGATTATCGAATACTGATCCTGAATTAATTAAGACTTTTTTAAAGTTTTTATTAGAACTTATGGAGATCGATATTAAACGTATTCGAGTACAAGTTATTTTATATCCAGACTTGAATCCTGTAACGACGGTAGGTTATTGGTCGAGTTTTTTAGGTTTGCCGCTAACTCACTTTCACAAGTCAGCACTAATTCAAGGTAAGACAAAAAATAGACATTCAGAATATGGGATTTGTGTGTTAGGAGTCAGTGATACGAAATTGAAGCTGAGGATATTGACTTGGCTGAGCGTATTTCCTAGTATTCTAAATACAAAAGTTATTGTATAATTCTTTGCGTGTAGTATTTGCGGGAGTAACTCAGTGGTAGAGTGTCTCGTTGCCAACGAGAATGTCGAGGGTTCAAGTCCCTTCTCCCGCTCCAAATTTTAATTAGCAAGGTTTTTATTCTCCAATATTTCAAGAATAAACCGATACTATAATCCTATAGTATAAATTTACTCAATTTTTTGTTAGAATACATGAATGGAAAATATTAGGTTTGTCCATCAAAAGCCAGAAATAACTTCCGATGGTACATTTTTTAGTATTACAGCTGAAAAGGATAATACCGAAGTTGGACATATTAGTTTTAATTCGGATAGTAGTGAGTATGTCTCGAATAGATTTTATATAGAACAAATCAGTGCATATGTGACAGGTCAAGGCATAGGTAGGTCACTATATAAAGAGATGGTAAAGTTTTTAGGACCTAATGTGTTTGTTTATGGTCATATTATTGAGGGTGAAAC